>NZ_JAAGOV010000120.1:0-210188 GCF_010500785.1 Salipiger sp. PrR003 | reverse complement strand
AGCGTGGTCTTGCCGTGGTCGACGTGACCGATCGTGCCGATGTTGCAGTGCGGTTTGCCGCGCTCAAACTTTTCCTTTGCCATCTTTCCAGACGTCTCACCTCTAGGGGGTCGACTGCGACCCGGTTTCGCATCGCGGGCCGTTTATTGGGTCGGGAGCGGAAAATCAAGCGTCTGTTGATATCTGCAGCCTCAAAGCCGCGCTAAATCGGTCACGCTTTCGCGCGCCCGGCCCTCAACCAGCATGTCGCCAGGGCAGAGTCCGCGCCCGAAAAGCCAAGTCCGAGCTCGCCGGAGCCTTCGCCCGGGGCCGAATATCCCGGGGATGACCTGGACGCAGGCCTAGGAGGTTAGCCCCCGTCCGCTACTCCCGGTGCGCGCCCGGCACCCAGAGCACGTCCGCGGTGCCGCCGTCATTGGCCATGCGCGCGGCGCAGAAGAACCAGTCGCTGAGCCGGTTGAGGTATTTCACCGCATGTGTGTTCACCTCCTCCGAAGCCGCCAGCTCAACCGCGCGGCGCTCGGCACGGCGGGCGACGGTGCGACACTGGTGCAGGAAAGCCGAGGCCGGCGAGCCCCCGGGCAGCACGAAGCTGCGCAACGGTTCGAGCTGGGCGGTCATCGCGTCCATCTCCGCCTCGAGCCGTTCGACCTGCGCCTGCGTCACGCGCAGCACCGGGTAGCCGGCCTCGGCGTCGCGCGCCATCTCGGGGCGGCCGAGATCAGAGCCGAGGTCAAAAAGGTCGTTCTGGATCCGCGCCAGCGCTGCGTCGAGCTCCCCCTCCGCATGCAGCCGCGCGAGACCGACCACCGAGTTCAGTTCGTCCACCGTGCCATAGGATTCCACCCGCGCGCAGTATTTCGGCACCCGGGAGCCATCGACCAGCGCGGTGTCGCCCTTGTCGCCGGTGCGGGTGTAGATCTTGTTGAGCACGATCATCGTCAGCTTCTCCGGATAAACACGAACAGCAGGATCAGAAGCACCGCGACGAATTGCGCGATGATGCGCCAGCGCATGGCCTTGTTGGCGTATTTCTTGTTGAAGGCCCCGCCCTTGGCAAAGGAACCGATGCCGAAGAGCAGGATGCCCACGACCGCCATCATCACGACGGCCACGACCAGAAACAGCGGATCCTTCTGCATTGCGCAGCCTCCCTATCCTCTTTGCCCCCACATAGCCGGTTCGGGCCCAAAAGCGAAGCCGGCGCGGCTGCGACCTTAGCGCGCCACCCGTCGCGGCGCCTTCGTCACCGGGCGCGGGCGATCAGCGCGTCGAGCAGCCGGGTCGGCAACAGGCGGCGCAGGGTGCCCATGATGTGCGTCGCGGTGGTCACGTAGTAGCGCGGCGCCGGGTGGTCGCTCTCGAGCGCGAGGATGAGCTTCTCGGTGACCGCCGAGCCCGGCAGCTCGAAGGTGTCCGGCTGGCCGCCCGATGGTGCGTAGAGCCGCTTCAGCAGAGAGCGCTCGTATTGCGTGCGGCGCGGGCTGGCCTGCCAGTCCACCCAGCGTTCGAAATGCGGAACAGAATTGGCGCGGATGCGTGAGGTGATCGGGCCGGGCTCGAGCAGGATCACCTTGATCGGCGTGTCCGACATCTCGAGGCGCAGCACGTCCGTCAGCCCCTCCAGCGCGTGCTTGGTCGAGACATAGGCACCGCGCCAGGGCATCGGCACGAGTCCCAGCACCGAGGAGCAGTTGATGATGCGACCGTGGCCCTGCGCCCGCATCACCGGGATCACCATGCGGGTGAGCGTGTGCCAGCCAAAAAGGTTGACCTCGAAGATCTCGCGCAGCGCGCCGGTGGGCAGGTCTTCCAGCGCCCCGGGTGCGGCATAGGCGCCGTTGTTATAGAGCGCGTCGAGCGTGCCGCCTGTCGCCGCCAGCACCTCGGCCAGCGCCTGCGCCATCGACGCCTCGTCGGTGTAGTCGAGCCGCGGGCTCTCGAAGCCCATGAGCCGCATGCGGGCGCAATCCCCCTCGCGCCGACAACTGGCGAAAACGCGCCAGCCGCGGGCGCGAAGACCTCGGGCGGCAGCTTCGCCGATGCCCGAGGAACAGCCGGTGATGAGAATGGTTTTCCGCGGGGTCCCTGCCCCACCCTGCGCCTCTGTCTGCGCCATCATGCCTGCCCTGCCGTGCTGCCTTGCCTATTTATTGCAGGCATAGGCGAGCCAGCGGCGGGCTGCAATCGGCCGCCGGGTTCTGCGGCCGGGCCTGGCGCCGCTCAGTTGGCGGCGCTCAGATAGGCGTCATACATCCAGCCGGCGGTGCCGCCTTGGGCCTGGAGCTTCACCCAGCCGTCGCCGGGGTCCGAGAGCACCTCGACCTTGGCACCTTCGGCGAGCTGCCCGACGACAGAGTAACCGGTGCCGGGTCCGTGGCGCAGGTTGACCCGCGTGCCGGTGACGCGGCGCAGGTCCGCGGAGATCGCATCAGTCGCAGCGGCGGTGGCGACCGCAGGCGTGGCAACCGCGGTTTCCGGCTCGAAGCTGGCCGAGATCGGCTGCGCGGGGACCGCGGCGAGCGACACGTCGATCGCCCCCGCCGACACCTTGGTCACCGCGGGCTGCGGCGAATCGGGGGCGGAAATATCGGCCAGCGAGGCGGTGCTGGCGCGGGTGACCTCCGGGGCGGTCTGCGCGCTGGCGATCGAAGCCGAGGCCGCACGCGGCGCCGCCGGGCTGGTGAAGCCCCAGGCAAGCAGGTTGGGAAGTTCGACGGAGTGCGCCCCGGGCTCGAAATTCGCGCCGCCGGACAATGCGTACCAGGCCCAGCCGAGCGCGGCAAAGGTCGTGACCATCAGACTTTTCATGCTGAAATCTCCCGTACAGGAAAGGGCTGGGTGAAAAGGGCCGCAAACGCGCCGCTCAAATACTCGGCGCCATACACACCATAGTTGATTTCAGCGTCTCGGATAAGCGGAATTCGGGAAATTTGGCGCCCTGGCTGATTTCCCGCTGGGGATCGCTTGCCCGCGCTTTTCAGCGCGGGTATCACAATATGCATGAATGATATCGTCGATGACCCCAACATGAACCCTCGTAACGTGGCAGAAACTCTGCGCCGGGCGATCGGCGAGCGCTATCTGACTTATGCTCTTTCGACGATCATGAACCGGGCGCTGCCAGACGCCCGCGACGGGCTTAAACCCGTGCATCGTCGTATCCTTTATGCAATGCGCCGGCTGCGACTTAGTTCCACCGGGGGCTTTCTGAAGTCGGCAAAAATCTCCGGCGACACCATGGGGGACTTCCACCCGCACGGCGACGCTGCGATCTACGACGCCATGGCCCGCCTCGCGCAGGATTTCACCATCCGCTACCCGCTGGTCGACGGTCAGGGCAACTTCGGCAACATCGACGGCGACAACCCGGCGGCCTCGCGCTACACCGAGGCGCGGATGACCATCATGGCCGAGGCGCTGCTGCAGGGTCTCGACGAGGACGCGGTCGATTACCGCCCGAACTACGACGGCCGCCTTGAAGAGCCTGTCGTGCTGCCCGCCTCCTACCCCAACCTGCTCGCCAATGGATCGAGCGGCATCGCGGTGGGCATGGCGACCAACATCCCGCCGCACAACATCGGCGAGCTGATCGACGCCTGTCTGCATCTCATCAAGTCGCCGAACGCGGCGGACGAGACGCTGCTGAACTACGTGCCCGGCCCCGATTTCCCCACCGGCGGGGTGATCGTCGAGCCGCGCGCCAACATCGCCCAGGCCTATGCGACGGGCCGCGGCTCGATCCGCCTGCGCGCCAAGTGGGAGGTCGAGGACCTTGGCCGCGGCATGTGGCAGGCCGTGGTCACCGAGATCCCCTATCAGGTGCAGAAGTCCAAGCTGGTCGAGCGGCTGGCCGAGCTGATCCAGACCAAGAAGGTCCCGATCCTCGCCGACATCCGCGACGAGAGCGCCGAGGACATCCGCATGGTGCTCGAGCCGAAGACCAAGAACGTCGATCCCGACGTTCTGATGAACATGCTGTTCCGTAACTCGGACCTCGAGATCCGCTTCTCGCTGAACATGAACGTGCTGATCGACGGGGTGACGCCGAAGGTCTGCTCGCTGAAGGAGGTGCTGCGCGCCTTCCTCGACTTCCGGCGCGACGTGCTCTGCCGCCGCTCGCGGCACCGGATGGAAAAGATCGACCATCGCCTCGAGGTGCTCGAGGGCCTGATCATCGCCTTCCTCAATCTCGACCGCGTCATCGACATCATTCGCTACGACGAGGACCCCAAGGCCGCGCTGATGCGCGAGGACTGGGGCCGGAAGACAGCTCGGGCGACATCCGAGGCCGATTACGTCTCTCCTGCTTCTGTGTCGGGCGAGGAATTCGGCCTCACCGAGGTGCAGACCGAGGCCATCCTCAACATGCGCCTGCGCAGCTTGCGCAAGCTCGAAGAAATGGAGCTGGTCGCCGAACGCGACCAGCTGATGGAGGAGCGCGCCGGGCTCGAGGACTTGCTGGCCAGCGAAGAGCTGCAGTGGAAGACCATCTCGAGCGAGCTGCGCGACGTGAAGAAGGCCTTCACCAAGGGGCTTGACCGCGGCGCCCGTCTGACCGGCTTCGCCGAGGCGGGCGAGGTCGAGGACGTGCCACTGGAAGCGATGATCGAGCGTGAGCCGATCACCGTGGTCTGCTCGCAGATGGGATGGATCCGCGCGATGAAGGGCCATATCGACCTCGGCTCCGAGCTGAAGTTCAAGGACGGCGACGGCCCGCGCTTCATCTTCCACGCCGAGACCACGGACCGGCTGCTGGTCTTCGGCTCGAACGGGCGGTTCTACACGCTTTCGGCGGCCAACTTGCCCGGGGGGCGCGGCATGGGCGAGCCGCTGCGTCTGATGGTCGATCTCCCCAACGAAGCGCAGATCATCGACATCTTCAGCCACGTCCCGGACCGCAAGCTGCTGCTCGCCTCCTCCGCCGGGGATGGCTTCCTGGTGCCCGAGGCCGACGTGCTGGCCCAGACCCGCACCGGCCGCCAGGTGCTCAACGTGCGCGACGACGTGATCGCCAAGGTCTGCAAACCGGTGCAGGGCGATGCCGTCGCCGTGGTCGGCGAGAACCGCAAGGTGCTGGTCTTCATGCTCGACGAGCTGCCCGAAATGGGCCGCGGCAAGGGCGTGCGCCTGCAGAAATACAAGGATGGCGGCCTGTCGGACATCACCACCTTCACGCTGGCCGACGGTCTCAGCTGGAAGGACCCGGCGGGGCGCACCCGCACCGAGACGGACCTCAGCGAGTGGATTGCCAAGCGTGCCACCGCGGGCCGCATGGCGCCGCGGGGCTTCCCGAGGAACAACACCTTCACCTGATCCGCAAAGGGCCGCCTCCGGGCGGCCCTTCTGCTTCGTCAGCCCGCCCGCAGACACCCCCTCGAATCATGCGCAGAGCGAGGTTCCGCCGGCCACCAGAACCTGCGCGAGGAACCGGAACGTGGTCGCCTAATTTTCAGGCACTCGGCGAAATCGCCCTGAATGCGTTTCCGACCCTTCGAATTTCCGCCGCGACATGCCACCGCGTCAGAGGCCATGACCTCGCGAAAACGCAGCGTCCTTTTGCTGCGCTTGCGCAAATTGTCTCTGTTTCCCCAGCGTTCACTTCGCTATCACCCCACGGGAGAATACGAAGTGCCGCGTCCCGCGCGGCGAAACCAAGGGAGAGATCCGCTCATGAAGGTGCTTGTGCCCGTGAAGCGCGTGATCGACTACAACGTGAAAGTCCGCGTGAAAGCGGATGGCACGGGCGTCGATCTTGCCAACGTCAAGATGTCGATGAACCCCTTCGACGAGATCGCCGTCGAAGAGGCGATCCGTCTCAAGGAGGCCGGCAAGGCCGAGGAGGTCGTCGTCGTCTCCATCGGCGTGAAGCAGAGCCAGGAAACCCTGCGCACCGCGCTGGCCATGGGCGCCGACCGCGCGATCCTGGTGACCGCCGCCGAGGACGTGCATACCGACATCGAGCCGCTCGCGGTCGCAAAGATCCTCGCCAAGATCGTCGAGGAAGAGGCGCCGGGGCTCGTCATCATGGGCAAACAGGCGATCGACAACGACATGAACGCCACCGGCCAGATGCTGGCGGGCCTTCTGGGCTGGGCGCAGGCGACCTATGCCAACAAGCTCGACATCGAGGGCGATGCCGCCACCGTGGCGCGCGAAGTGGACGGCGGTCTGCAGACCATCAAGGTCGCCCTGCCCGCCATCATCACCGCCGACCTGCGCCTCAACGAGCCGCGCTATGCCTCGCTGCCGAACATCATGAAGGCCAAGAAGAAGCCGCTCGACGAGAAGATCGCCGCCGATTTCGGCGTCGATGTCTCGCCGCGCCTCGAGATCGTCAAGACCTCGGAGCCCGCAGAGCGCGCCGCCGGCATCAAGGTGGGCTCGGTCGACGAGCTCGTGGCGAAACTGAAAGACGCGGGGGCTCTCTGATGGCTGTTCTCCTTCTTGCTGAAATCAACGACGGTGCCCTGGCGCTGGACGCCACCGCCAAGGCCGTGAACGCGGCCGCGAAACTGGGCGAGGTCACGGTTCTGGCCGCCGGTGCTTCGGCTGCCGCAGCCGCCGAGGAAGCCGCCAAGATCGACGGTGTCGCCAAGGTGCTGGTCGCCGAGGACGCGCTCTACGGCCACCGCCTGGCCGAGCCGGTCGCAGCGCTGATCGTGTCGCTGGCGGGCGATTTCAGCCACATCGTTGCCCCGGCCACGACCGATGCGAAGAACATCCTGCCGCGCGTCGCCGCGCTGCTCGACGCGATGATCCTGACCGATGTGACCGCCGTGGTCGACGCCGACACCTTCGAGCGCCCGATCTACGCCGGCAACGCCATCCAGACGGTGAAATCGAAGGATGAAAAGAAGGTCATCACCTTCCGGACCTCTACCTTCGAAGCCGCAGGCACCGGCGGTTCGGCCGCAGTCGAGACCATCGGCGCGGGGGACAACCCGGCCCTGTCCGAATGGGTCGAGGACAAGATGGCCGAGAGTGACCGCCCCGAGCTGACTTCGGCGAAGATCGTCGTGTCGGGCGGCCGCGGCGTCGGCTCGGAAGAGGACTTCGCGATGATCGCGAAGCTCGCCGACAAGCTCCGCGCCGCCGTGGGGGCCTCGCGCGCCGCAGTGGATTCGGGCTTTGCGCCGAACGACTGGCAGGTTGGCCAGACCGGCAAGGTCGTCGCGCCGGACCTCTACATCGCGGTCGGCATCTCGGGCGCGATCCAGCACCTCGCGGGCATGAAGGACTCCAAGGTGATCGTGGCGATCAACAAGGACGAAGAGGCGCCGATCTTCCAGGTCGCCGACTTCGGCCTCGTCGCCGACCTCTTCAGCGCGGTGCCGGAGCTGACTGACAAGGTCTGAGCCCCGCGCAGACGGATAGCGAAAGGCCCGCCCTCGCCGGCGGGCCTTTTCATTTCAGAACAGAAGTTTGGCCAACATCCAGAGACCCATGGCAATCATCGCGAGGTTCTCGGTCAGCGACACGAAGCCCAGCGGCACGTTGCTGCCGCCGCCGACGCAGGCGCATTTGAGCTCGCGCTTGTCGACATAGACCGCCTTGATGACCGAGACCGCGCCGATTGTGCCGATGACCAGCGCCACAGGGGCCGCGAGCCAGGTCAGCACCCCCGCAAGCATCAGCAGGCCCGCGCCGCTTTCGGCAAACGGGTAGACATAGCCATAGCGGACATGGCGCTGCGCCAGAAGGTCGTAGTTCAGGAACATGGTCTGAAAACTCTCGACATGCTGCAGCTTCTGAAGACCGAGCAGCACCATGCCGAAGGCGATGAACCACTCGATCACCCGCCACGAAAACAGCGTGCCCAGCACAAGCCAGCTCAGCGCCAGCGCCATCAGGAAGGCTACAGCGAAGATCGCGATGACCGGGCGGTAGGAAGTAGCCTCCGGGTCGCGCACAGGCTTGCCGAAGTGTCGGCGCACATCCTCGTAGCCGCCGATCCTGTCGCCGTCGATGAAGGTCTGCGGCGTCGTCTCTACACCGTGCTCGCGCTGGAAGGCCTGGGTCTCTTCCTTGGTGCGGAGCGGGTGATCATGCACCTCGTAGCCCTCGCGCTCCAGAAGGTCCTTTGTCTTCAGACCCCAGGGACACAGGTGTTTCGGCATGACCATCCGGTAGAGTTCTGCTTGGCGTGTCTCGTCCTTCGGCATGGGAATCTCCGTCTTCTGTCGCGATCCCAACGCGCACGAAGCGCACTCGTTGCGTAGACCCTTGCGCCGCACGCCCGTGCAGCAACGCACCTGCGGTGTGCGCCTGGGGGGATTGTCCCTGCGCCATACGAGCGTAGGTAAGAGCGCAAGGAACGGCCATCTCCCTCCCCGGCCGCCCACTCCCACATGACCGCAGAAGGACAGCTCCCATGTCTCTTAAAGTGAAGATCATCCTCGGCTCCACCCGCCCCGGCCGCATCGTCCCGATCGTCGGCAAGTGGGTCGAAGAACTCGCCCGCGAGCAGAACGGCTTCGACGTCGAAGTCGTCGACCTCAAGGAAATCGACCTGCCGCTGCTCGACGAGGCCGGCCACCCGCGCGCCCAGGCCTACGAGCACGAGCACACGAAGAAATGGGCCGCCAAGATCGCCGAGGCCGATGCCTTTGTCTTCCTGACCCCGGAATACAACAGCTTCCCCTCGGCCGCGCTGGTCAACGCCATCCAGGCGCTCGCGGTGGAATGGGAGCGCAAGGTCGCGGCCGTGGTCAGCTACGGTGGCGTCTCGGGCGGCATGCGCGCCGCGCAAGAGCTGCGCCAGCTGCTGGTCAACATGAACGTCATGGCGCTGCCGCAGTCGGTGCCGGTGCCCTTCGTGTTCAACTTCATTGGCGACGACGGCGTGCTGCGCCCCGAACAGCCCGTGGTGGACGGCCTCAAGGGCATGTTCAACGAGCTGGCCGTCTGGGGCGAGGCGCTGAAGCCCTCGCGCGCGCAGGCCGCCTGATCCGCCGGGCGAGCTCGAGCAGACAGCGAAACGCCCGGTCATCGACCGGGCGTTTTCTTTTGGCTCGTCGGCGCGCGACTTGCGCTCAGGTCGACACCTGCTCGCGCAGGATCGAGGCGGTCAGCGAGATCATCAGGTAGATACCGGAGAAGATCAGGAAGGCGAGGATCGTGTTCTCGAAGGCGCGCGGGTAGCTCGGGTCCTCCGAGGCCACCGGCTCGACGGAAGTGGTCAGGTAGCGCGCCTGGCTCTCGGCATCGCGCCGCGCCTGTTCGAGCCGCTCGAGCGCGGTCTGCAGCATCAGGTCACGCGTGGCGAGATCGGCCTGCGCGAGCTGGATCTGCACCGCCTTCTCGGCCAGCGAATCCTCCCCCGTGGTGGCGCTGGTCATCTGCGCATTGAGATCGACGAGCAGCGCCTCGAGCCGCCGCACGTCGCCCTGCGCCCCCTCGACACGGCTGCTGTTGGGCCGCGCGTTGTCGAGCAGTGCCTGCAGGGTCAGCTGCTTCTCCTGCAGCTGCACCTCGACGTTGCTGATCTGGGTGCGCAGCGAGGCGATGCGGCCCTCCGGGTCGATCACCGAGCCCTGCTGCTGCAGGCGCACGAGTTTCTCCTGCGCCTCCTGCCGGTCGGCCTGCGCCTCTTCGAGTCCGACCTCGGCATCCGTTACCGCGTTGGAGCGCTTGCGCAGCGACAGGTTGTCGACGCGGGTCTCGGCGTAGCTGATCAGCGCCCGGCTGAAGCGCGCGGCGGTCTCGGGGTCGGCGGCCTGCACCTCCATCTTCACCACGCCCTCAGTCGGGTCGTAGCCGATCTCGATGTTGCGCTTGTAGATGCCGTAGGCCTCCTCGTTGGAGGCCCCATCGTCCAGCCGCTGCAACGGGTCGATCCGCGCCTGCTGGTAATGCGCCTTGAACCCCTCGTCGCGGTCGAGCCGCAGCATGGCGTCCTTGGACATAAGGTAGCTCTGCACCGCGATGGCATCCTGGTTCGTGGCGAACTGCGTCCCGGAGAAGAGGCTGCCCATGGACGAAGCGGAATTCTCGGCCTTGAGGATGAGGAACTCGGACTTGGTGGCATACATCGGTGTCGCCAACACGTAGAAGTAGTAGCCCGCCAGCACCGTCGGCAGCATCACGAAAAAGGCCAGCCGGCCGAGCAGCATCATCTGCTTCTTGCGGCGGCGCTTGGCCAGCTCCTGCTGGATTTTCATGATCTCGGCGGCGCGGCGCTCGGCGGGGCTGGCGGTCTCGGTAGACGGCAACTGGCTCTTGGGCGCCACAGGCTCCGGCAACCCCTCGCTGCCTGTGGGCAGCGCCGGCAGCCCGGCGCCCGATCTCTTGCCGCCGCCGCTTCCGCCCGTCTCGGGCACCACCAACTCAAGCATCGAGCTGCGCTGGAACGGATCGATGCCCCGCGCCCGCAGCATGCGCACCGCGTCGAGATCGGAGGCCGGCTCGAAGCCGTTCTTCTGCGCCACCCGCCGGGCGAGGCGCAGCTGGCGCCCGGTCAGCCCCTCGGCCCGGATCGCGTCAAGATCGGCGGCCCCGGCGGCAGGGTTCGGTGACGCTGCGGCCGTGCCGGGTGTCTTGTCCTGTGCAGCGGCGCGACCGGGTGAAGTGGACGTCGGGCGCGGCTCCGACTGCGGCGCGGCGGCGACCTGCCCCGGTTCGGGGCGGCGGATGCGGAACTTCTTAGCCTTGGGTTTCGTAGTCATAGAGCCGTTTCGCTTCTTCCAAGGTGTCAAACTGGTGCAGCTTCCCGTCCATCAGGACCGCCGCCTTGCTGGCAAATTTTTCGAGGATCGCGGGCTGGTGCGAGACGATCACGATGGTGGTGGTGCGCAGACGCTCGGCGAGGATCTCGCCGGCCTTGCGGTTGAACTCGACATCGGTCGAACTCGGCATCCCCTCGTCGATGAGGTAAATGTCGAAGTCCAGCGCCAGCATCAGCGAGAAGGTGAACCGCGCCTTCATCCCCGACGAATATGTGCCGATCGGCTGGTCGAAATACTCGCCGAGCCCGCAGAGCCAGCGGCAGAAGGCCTCGACGTACTCGGGATCGAGCCCGTACATGCGCGCA
Organism: Salipiger sp. PrR003; assembly: GCF_010500785.1. Lineage (NCBI taxonomy): Bacteria > Pseudomonadati > Pseudomonadota > Alphaproteobacteria > Rhodobacterales > Roseobacteraceae > Salipiger > Salipiger sp. PrR003. Next base: position 199,156 of record NZ_JAAGOV010000120.1, on the reverse strand, counting down.
ATGAAACGCGCGTTCTCGCGGGCCGAGATCTTCGACACCACGCCGCCCATGAAGCCAAGCGGGAAGGACACGCGCGAGGTCCGGCGGATCTCGCCCTCGTCGGGTTTCTCGAGTCCGGCCATCATGCGAATAAGGGTGGTCTTGCCGGTGCCGTTCGGGGCGAGAATGCCGATGCTCTCGCCGACGGTGACCTGAAAGGACACGCGATCAAGGATCACCTTGCGGCGCTCCCCGGTCCAGAAGGACTTGCTGACCATATCGAACTCAATCATCACCCGACCCCCTTCACAGGGCCAACATACTCCGGCCCCCGGGATGCGTGACGGATATTTGGCGAATTAGGTCACATTATGGCCAAATTTTGAAACATCCTCCCCCTCCGCAGCCCACCATCTCCGATGCGCGGATAGTCGTGCCCACCTGCGTGATCGCGCGACCGTCGCGCCACTGGCAGGCCGATTCCCCTGGACCTATCTCTTCCGCATGACCGAGCGCCTGAGCCCCCTCCGAGACAGCATCTCCGCCTGCCGCCTTTGCGCCGCGCGGTTTGCTGCCACCGCCACCCGGCACAGCCCGCGGCCGGTGCCCTGGTTCCGCCCCGGCGCGCGGCTGCTGATCGCAGGACAGGCGCCCGGGATGCGGGTGCACAAATCCGGCAGGCCCTTCGACGACCCCTCCGGCGACCGGCTGCGTGATTGGCTGGGCCTGTCGAAAGAGGAATTCTGGGACCAGAGCCGCGTCGCCATCGTGCCCATGGCCTTCTGCTTTCCGGGCTATGACGCCAAGGGCTCCGACCTGCCGCCCCCGCCGATTTGCCGCGCCACCTGGCACGACGCGCTTTTCGAGGCGCTCGGCCCTCTGCCGCTGCGGCTCTACATCGGCGGCCCTGCGCAACGCTACCATCTCGGCAGCAGGACCGGCGTCACCGAGACGGTGGCCAATTGGCGCGCCCACCTTCCCCACGCTCTGCCCTTGCCCCACCCGTCCTGGCGCAATACGGGTTGGCTCAAACGCAATCCGTGGTTCGAGGCCGAGCTCCTGCCCGTCCTGCGCGCCCGTGTCCGCGAGGTTCTGACATGACGATCACACCGCTCGATGCCGCGCTCAGCGCGATGGAGGCCGCCCCCGAGGATGACAACGCCCGCCTGCGCTTCTACGAGCGCCTGGCCGACGGCGAACTCTTCCTGCTGCTCACCCGCGAGATCGATGGCGACCAGATTGAGCCCGAGCTCTTCGACCTCGGCGACGCCCGCTTCGTGCTGGTCTTCGACCGCGAGGAACGGCTGTCGCAATTCGTCGGCCGTGCCGCGCCCTATGCCGCCCTTTCGGGCCGCGCCGTGGCCAACATGCTGGCCGGCCAGGGCATCGGCTTGGCAGTGAACATCGAGGTCTCCGAGGCCTCCACCCTGCTGCCCGCCGAAGCCGTGGACTGGCTGGCCGAAACCCTCGGCCATGGGCCCCGCGAAGAGGCCGCCCGGATCGAGGAAGTCACCAAGCCCGGCGGCCTGCCCGAGGCGCTGCTCGCGGCGCTCGACACCAAGCTCGCCACCGCGGCTGGCTTTGCCCGCTGCGCCTGGCTCGCCGGGGCGCGCTACGAGGGTGGCGGCCGTGGACACATCCTCGCCTTCGCTGGCGCGGTGCCCGGCGCAGAGGATGCGCTGGCGCGCGCGGTGAACGAGGCGCTGGTCTTCTCGGGCATCGAGGCCGGGGCGCTCGACGTTCTCTTCCTGCGCGACAGCGACGAGCTGGCGGCCAGCCTGACCCGGGTCGGCCTGCGGTTTGATCTGCCCGAGATCGAAGAGCCCGCGCGCATCGAGCGCATCGCCCCCGGATCCGACCCCGACAGCCCGCCGATCCTGCGCTGAGCGGAACGCGCTAGAGCCCCAAGTCCTCGCGCAGCGTCGGCAGCGTGTCGCCCAAGGCCGGCGTCGCCTCCCAGACGCCGCGCGCGATTGCGCGGGCCAGGCAAAGGCTCGCCGCGTGGCCGATCTGCGCCAGCTGCAGCGCCGGCTCGGCAAGCGGCACGCGGCCCGTGGAGCAGGCAAACACAAGGTCCCCGTCCATCGGCGAATGCGCCGGCAGGATGGCCCGGCCGATGCCATCCTGTGCGGCCACGGCGATGCGGTGCGCCTGCGCCTTGTCGATCTGCGCGTCCGTGGCGACCACCGCGATCGTGGTGTTCCCCAGCGCTGCCATCGCCCCCAACTTGCGGCTCTCGGGCATGTCCTGAAAGCCCGCTGCCGGCTCCGGCCCGAGCCCGCCGAATTCCGCCCCGATCTCGAAGGGTGCCGACCAGAAGTGCCGCCCCGATGGCGTGGTCACGCTGCCCATCGGGTTCACAGCCACCAGCGCGCCGACGGTGATCCCGCCCTCGAGCACCAGCGACGCCGAGCCCAGCCCGCCCTTGTGTTGCGCAGTCTGCGCGCCGCAGCCTGCGCCGCGAGAGCCGAGCTTGAAGCTGCTGCCGACATTGGCGAGCGCCTGCCGCCCGAGCCCGGGATAGGGATTTACGCCCCAGCGCTTATCGCCCCCGTTGAGCAGGTCGAAAAGGATCGCCGCCGGCACAATGGGGACCCGCGCCGAAAAGACCTCGAAGCCCCGCCCCTCCTCGTGCAGCGCATCCATCACCCCCTGCGCCGCCGCCAGCCCGAAGGCACTGCCACCCGAAAGCACCAGCGCATCGACCCCAGGTGCGGATTTGTCAGGCGCCAAGAGGTCGGTCTCGCGGGTGCCGGGCGCGCCGCCCATGACCGAGACCGAGGCGACCATCGGCGCCGCGGCGGTCACCACGGAGACGCCGGATTTCAGAAAGGAATCCTCGGCATTGCCGACCCGCAGGCCAGGAACGTCGGTAATCAGGTTGAGAGGGCCGGGTCGCATGAGTCCACTCCTTGCAGCCACATCTTTATATTTTGCTGCACTGCGGCAAAAAACAAGGGCGCCCACTGGTGCAGGCGCCTTTGCGCATATTCAGACCCCATGAAGGCGTTGGTCCGCCAAGTCGCCGAGAGCAGCCTGAAGTCCCGTCTTCTTCTCTCTTCCACATACCCCGGGGGAGACGAGGCACAGCCGGCGGCGGGGGGAGCCCCCACGGTGCGTCCCTCAAATGCAGCGCCCCCCGTCCACCTCCATGCAGACCCCGGTCACCAAGGACGCCTCGTCCGAGCAGAGGTAGAGCGCGGCATTGGCAAGGTCCTCGGGGGTCGAGAACCGCCCCATCGGGATGGTCGAGAGGAACTTGGCGCGCATCTCGGGCGTGTCCTCGCCCATGAAGCTCTTCAGAAGCGGGGTGTCGCCCGCCACCGGGTTCAGTGCATTGACCCGCACGCCGAAGGGCGCGAGCTCGATCGCCATGGCCCGCGTCGCGGTGATCATCCAGCCCTTCGAGGCGTTGTACCAATTGAGCTTCGGTCGCGGCGAGACGCCTGCTGTCGAGGCGACATTGAGGATCGCTCCCGCGCCGCGCGCCTTCATCCCAGCCACCAGCGCGCGGGCCGTCAGGTAGACCGACTTGCAGTTCACCGCCATGACCCGGTCGAAATCCGCCTCGCTGATGTCTTCCATGAAGCCCGGCAGGTGGGTCACCCCGGCGTTGTTCACAAGGATATCGACCCGCCCGAGCTCGGCGCCGGCGCGCAGCGTCATCTCCTCGACCGACGCCCCGTCGGCCACGTTCACTTGATGCGCGATGCCGCCGAATTCCGAAGCCACCGCCTCGGCGCCCTCCATGTTGATGTCGGCGACCATCACCCGCGCGCCCTCTGCCGCGAAGCGCCGCGCGATGCCCGCACCGAAGCCCGATCCCGCGCCGGTCACGATGGCGGTTTTTCCCGAAAGTCTCATGCCTGTCTCCTCCCTCATCACTTCACGTGCCACGCTCAGCCGTGATGCGCCGCCACCGTCTTCAGAACCGAGAAGCCGTAGAGCGCCTCGAACCCCTTCTCCCGCCCGTGGCCGGATTTGCCGACCCCGCCGAAAGGCAGCTCGACCCCGCCCCCCGCGCCGTAATTGTTGAGAAACACCTGCCCGGCCTTCAGCTTCCTTGCGAGGCGCATCTGCCGCGCGCCGTCGCGGGTCCAGACGCTGGCGACCAGCCCGTAGGCGGTGCCATTGGCGATGCGCAGCGCTTCCTCTTCGTCCTCGAAGGGGATGACCACCTGAACCGGGCCAAAGATCTCGTCCTGCGCCAGCGCGTGCTCCGCCGGGACCGGGCCATAAAGACAGGGGGCGACGTAATGCCCGCCCTCGGGCAACCCCTCGGCCAACCGCGCCCGCGCCAGAACCGGCAGGTCTGCACCCTGCTCCAGGAACCCCTCGACGCGGCGCTTCTGGGCGGCATTGATCAGCGGGCCGATGTCGCGATCCTCCATGGCGGGGCCGACGAGTTTGGCCTCGTAGGCGGCCGCCATGCGGGCCATCACCTCATCGAGGATCTCCCGCTGCACGAGGATGCGCGAGGAGGCCGAGCAGGTCTGCCCGGCGTTTTGCAACCCGGCATTCACCAGGAAAGGCAGCGCCGCATCGAGATCGGCATCGGCAAACACCAGCTGCGGCGACTTGCCCCCCAGCTCCAGCGTCACCGGGATCACGTTGTCCGCGGCCGCGCGCTGCACCGCGGCGCCGGTGGCGACCGAGCCGGTGAAACTCATGTGCTGCACGCCCGGGTGGGATGACAGCGCCGCGCCCGCCTCGGACCCAAGCCCCGGCACCACGTTGAGCGCCCCCGCCGGCAGCCCCGCCTGCTGCGCCAGATCGGCGAAATGCAGGGCGGTCAGGCAGGCGTCCTCGGCCGGTTTCAGCACGCAGGCATTGCCCATGGCGAGCGCCGCACCGACCGAGCGGCCGATGATCTGCATCGGGTAGTTCCAAGGCACGATATGGCCGGTCACCCCATGCGGCTCGCGCAGGGTGTAGACGGTGTAGCCATCGAGGTAGGGAATGGTCTCGCCGTGGATCTTGTCCGCCGCGCCGCCATAGAACTCGCAGTAGCGCGCCAGCGCCACCGCGTCGGCGCGCGCCTGGCCCAGCGGCTTGCCCACGTCCTGAGCCTCGATACGGCCGAGCAGGTCGACATTCTCGAGCACGAGCACCCCGATGCGGGTGAGGATGCGCCCACGCTCCAGCGCGGTCATCGCCCCCCATTCACCGTCCAGCGCGGCCTGCGCCGCCGTCACGGCCGCGTCGATCTCGGCCTTGCCACCCCGGGCGATGCGCCCGATCTCCGCGCCCGTTGACGGATCGCTCAGCGGTAGCGTGTCCGCGGTTTCGCGCCATGTGCCGCCAATGAGCACGCGGGCGCTGTCAAAGGGGCTTCCCTCCGGCATCGTCCTCTCCTCCCTTCTCCGGCGCCGGAAGTCTCGGCGCCGCCTCCATGAGAGATTTGGTATACCAGTGCCGGGGATTGTCAAACACCTCGGCCGTCGCGCCGTGTTCGACGATCTCGCCCTCGCGCATGACCAAAACCCGGTCAGTGACCCCGCGCACCACCGAAAGATCGTGGCTGACAAAAAGATAGCCGAGGCCCCTTGTGCGCGACAGCTCGGCCACAAGGTCGAGGATCTGCGCGCGCACCCGCACATCGAGCGCCGAGACCGCCTCGTCGAAGATCACCAGCTCGGGCTCGATGATCAGCGCGCGGGCGATGGCGATGCGCTGGCGCTGGCCGCCCGAGAAGGCATGGATCGGGGCCTCGGCGTGCTCGGGCTTCAGCCCTACGGCAGTGAGCGCCCCGGCGATCGCGGCCTGCCGCGCCGCGCCCTTCGGCGGATCGGGCAGAAGATGGAAGGGTTCGGCGATGATCCGGCCGACGCTGTGGCGCGGGTTGAACGAGCCGTAGGGATCCTGAAAAACCACCTGCACCCGGCGCCGGATGTCTGGGTCCGGCTTGCCATGCGAAAGGATCGGTCTGCCACCCAAGGTGATCGTCCCCGCCTGCAGCGGCTCGAGCCCGAGGATCGCGCGGGCGAGCGTCGACTTGCCGCAGCCCGACTCGCCCACCAGCCCGACCCGCTCGCCCCGGCGGATGTCGAAGCTGACGCCCTTCACCGCGCGGAACTGGCCGCGCGGGGCAAGGAGGCTCTTGCGCGGCAGGGGATAGTCACGAACCGCCTCCTGCACGCTGAGCAGGGGCTCGCCGGAGGGGATCGGGGCCAGCGCCGCCTGGTGGCGCGAGGCCTCGAAGAGCTGGCGGGTGTAGGGGTGGCGCTGTTCCGAGAGGACCTGCGCCGTCGGCCCCTGCTCGACGATCCGGCCCGCGTTCATCACCGCGATGCGATCAGCCATGCCCGCCACCACGGCAAGGTCATGGGTGATCATCAGCATCCCCATCCCCTCTTCGCGCACCAGACCGGTGAGCAGCTCAAGGATCTGCGCCTGGGTGGTCACGTCGAGCGCGGTGGTCGGCTCGTCGGCGATCAGCAGCTTCGGCCGCAGCGCGATGGCCATGGCGATGCCGACCCGCTGGCGCTGCCCGCCCGAGAGCTCGTGCGGGTAGCGGCTGGGCGGAATGCGCGCGGGGTCGAGCCCGACGCGGGCCATGACCTCGGCGGCGCGGGCGCGGGCGGCGGCGCGGGGCATCGCCTTGTGGATCAGGATGGTTTCCATCACCTGGTCCCCGATCCGCTGGACCGGGTTGAGCGCGGTCATCGGCTCCTGGAAGACCATCCCCACCTCGCGGCCCCTCAGGGCGCAGAGGTCCCGCTCGGGCAAGGTCAGCAGGTCACGGCCCGCGAGAAGCAGCCTGCCGGAGGTCTCGGCCCGGTCCGGCAGCAATCCGATGGCAGCAAGCGCGGTCATCGACTTGCCCGAGCCCGACTCGCCGGTGAGCGCGAGGATCTCGCCCTGCGGAAGAGACAGGGACACATCCTGCAGGATCGCGGCGCCGCCGATGGAGAGGCTGAGCCCCTTGACCTGCAGCAGCGCCTCTGGCGCTTGCCGGACCGGGGGCTCTGCCCCCGGACCCCCGGGATAGGTTTGCCTAGAAGAAAGTCTCATGCGCGGGAGGGCCTCAGGCGGGGATCGAGGGCGTCGCGCAGCCCGTCGCCGAGCAGGTTGAGGCCGAGCACCGTCAGCAGGATCGCGAGGCCGGGCACGATGGCCACATGCGGCGCGAGCGCCACCATGGTCTGCGCGTCGGCCAGCATCCGGCCCCAGCTCGGCACCGGCGGCTGGGCGCCGAGGCCGACGTAGGAAAGACCCGCCTCGGCGAGGATGCCGAGCGAAAACTGGATGGTGCCCTGGACGATCAGGAGGTTGGCGAGGTTGGGCAGGATGTGCTCGACGCTGATCCGCGGCGCGCCCTTGCCCGCGACGCGGGCGGCAAGGATGAACTCGCGCCGCCAGAAGCTGAGCGCCGCGCCGCGAGTGAGCCGGGCGAAGACCGGGATGTTGAAGATACCGATGGCAAGGATGGCGTTGAGCGCTCCGGGGCCGAAGATGGCGGTGATCAGGATGGCGATGACCAAAGAGGGGAAGGCGAAGATGAGATCGTTGGTGCGCATCACCAGCTCGTCGAGCCAGCCTCCCTGCCTTGCGGCGGCGGAGAGCCCCAGCGGCACGCCGAGCCCCATGCCGAGCCCCACCGCCACCAGCGCCACCGCCAGCGAGGTGCGCGCGCCGGTCATCACCATGCTCAGCATGTCTCGGCCGAGGTGGTCGGTGCCCAGCAGATGCGCCGTCGAGGGCGGCTGCAGCCGCGCGGCGATGTTCACCGCCTCGACATCGCCCGGGGTCCAGGCAAAGGAGAGCAGCGCCGCGAGGGTGAAGACCAACGTCAGCAGCGCGCCGAGGATCAGGGTGGGTCTCATCTCGCGCGCCTCAATCTCGGATCGGCGATGGCATAGGCCATGTCCGTGAGGAAGTTCACCGCGATCACCGCGAAGACCAGCAGCATGACGACGCTCTCGACCACGATCAGGTCGCGCTGGGTGATCGACTGGAAGATCAGCCGGCCGAGGCCGGGCAGAAAGAACACCTGTTCGATGATGATCGCCCCCGCCAGCAGGAAGGAGAACTGCAGCCCGAGGATGGTCAGCACCGGGATGAGCGCGTTGCGCAAACCGTGCCGCCAGAGCGCCTGCCTGCGGGACAGGCCCTTGGCGCGCGCGGTGCGGATGAAATCCTCCGACAAGATATCGATCAGCGAGGAGCGCATGACCCGGGCCAGGATTGCCGCCTGCGGCAGCGCCAACGCCACCGCCGGCAAGGTCAACGATTTCAGTGCCAGAAGCGGGGACTCCCAGCCGGGAAAACCGCCGGCGCTGAACCAGCGCAGCTTCAGCGCGAAGAGCAGCACCAGCAGCATCGCGAACCAGAAGTTGGGGATGGCGATGCCGAGCTGCGTCGCCCCGATCACCGCCGCGTCTCCCGCCCTGCCCCGGCGGGCGGCGGCGAAGATGCCCGCAGGCAGCGCGATCAGCGTCGAGAGCCCCAGCGCGTAGAGCGCCAGCGGCAGCGAGACGGTGATGCGCTCGGCGACCATCTCGGCCACCGGCGTGCGGTAGGTGTAGGAGGTGCCGAAGTCACCGCTTAGCATGCCGCCGAGCCAGGCAAGGTAACGCTGCCATTTCGGCAGGTCGAGGCCAAGCTCGGCCCGCAGCGCCGCCACCGTGTCGGGCTGCGCGTTCATGCCAAGCATGTAGCTGGCCGGATCGCCGGGGGCGACCTCGACCACCAGGAAGATGACCAGCGACGCAACCAGCAAGGAAACCGCCAGCGAGGTCAGACGTTTGAGCGCGTAGCCTAGCATGGCGTCACGTTAGGCGCAGGCCGCGGCGCGGTCCAGACGCTCAATGCTGGATCAGCTCCAGCGGGTCGTAGCCGAAGCCCCTGCCCCAGGCCACATGCGCCAGGCTGCTCGGCTTGAAGCGCAGCCCCTCCATCTCGGCGCGGGTGACGAAGCGGCGCTCGGTCACCACGCCTTCGGGGTCCTGCCAGTCGGCGTCGAGTGTGCCGCTGGCGATCCGGCAACGAAAGAAGATCTCGACCTGGTGGAAGCCGCTTGCGGGGTCGTGGAACTCGTTCACCAGGCAGGGCGGGCCGACGGTGATCTCGAGCCCGGTCTCCTCGCGCAACTCGCGAGCGAGGTTCTCGGGCAGCGAGGACCCGGGCTCGATGCCGCCGCCGGGGGCGCACCAGAGGTCGCTCCTGCCGCCGGGCCAGGCGTTGACCAGCAGCAGCCGGTCCTCGTGCAGCAGCACGGCGCGGGCGGCGAGGCGGGGGGACTTCAGCATTGGCTTCCCTTCGGGCGTGTCCTTTTGCCCCTTTCATAGGGCTGGGTGGGCGCGTATCTCAAGCGCCGACCCAGCCCTGCCCCTTCAGGGCCCGACGAAAGGCCCCAACCCGTGCTCGACCTGACCCTTCAGAATGCCCCCGTCCTGCGCCCCGAGGGCTGGAGCGACGCGCCGCTGTCCCTCCACGATGGCCGCCTCGGCGGCGGCGGCGGCAGGGCCGTGGACCTCGCGGGCTTCGAGGTGCTGCCGGGCATTGTCGACGCCCATGGCGACGGCTTCGAGCGCCACATGGCCCCGCGCCGGGGCGCGCTGCGCGAGCGTGCGTCGGGGGTGCAGGCCTGCGCCGCCGAGCTGGCGGCCTGCGGCATCACCACCGCTGCGTTGGCGCAGTTCTGGTCCTGGGAAGGCGGGATGCGCGGACCGGAGTTCGCCGAAGAGGTCTTTGCCGCCGTCACCGAGGTCGCGCCCACAGTGCCCGTGGACCTCCGCCTGCAACTGCGGCTCGAGACGCATTTCCTCGATGGATTTGCCGGAGCCGAGGAGGCGATTGCGCGCTGGGGCATCTCCTACGTCGTGTTCAACGACCACCTGCCGCACCAGCGGCTGGCCGAGGGGCGCAAGCCGCCGCGGCTCACCGGGCAGGCGCTGAAAAGCGGCCGCAGCCCCGAGGCGCATCTGGCGCTGATGATGGGGCTGCACGACCGGGGGGCCGAAGTGCCGACGGCGCTGGACGGGCTCTGCGCGCGGCTGGCGGCGCGCGGCGTGACCATGGGCAGCCACGACGACCGCACCGCCGAGGGCCGTGCCGGCTGGCGGGCGCGCGGCGTGCGCGTCTCGGAGTTCCCCGAGACGGTCGAGGCGGCACAGGCGGCGCGCGCGGCCGGCGAATTCATCGTGCTGGGGGCGCCCAACGTGGTGCGCGGGGCGAGCCATGCGGGCAACGTCTCGGCGCTGGAGCTGGTGGGGCTGGGGCTTTGCGACGCGCTGGCCTCGGACTATCACTACCCCGCCCCGGCACGTGCCGCGTGGCGCTGTGTCGAGCTGGGGCTTCTGGACGAGGTCGCGGCGTGGAAACTGGTGTCGGAAGGGCCCGCGCGGCTCTTGGGGCTCACCGACCGGGGCCGGATCGAGGACGGGCTGCGCGCCGACCTGATCATCCGCGAGCAGGACACGCGCCGCATCGTGGCGACGATTGCCGGGGGCCGCGTGGCCTACATGAGCGGGGATGTGGCCGGGCGCTTCATAGGTTGAAGCGCCCGCGACAGATCAGCCGCCGCGCACGATGCGGTTGACGTGGCCCATCTTGCGGCCGGGCTTGGCCTCGGCCTTGCCGTAAAGGTGCAGCGCGGTGTCGGCCTCGCGCAGCAGCTCGGGCACCCGGTCCATATCGTCGCCGATCAGGTTTTCCATCTGAACGTCCGAATGGCGCCCGCCATCGCCCAGCGGCAGGCCGGCCACGGCGCGGATGTGCTGCTCGAACTGGTCCACGCTGCAGCCGTTCTGCGTCCAGTGGCCGGAGTTGTGCACCCTCGGCGCGATCTCGTTGACCACCAGCCCGTCGGCGCAGACGAAGAGCTCGACCCCCATCACGCCCACGTAGTCGAGCGCGTTGAGGATACGGCCCGCCAGCAGGATCGCGTCCTGCTGGTGCGCCGGGGTCAGCCGCGCAGGAACGGTTGTGGTGCGCAGGATGCCGTCGCGGTGGACATTCTCGCCGGGATCGAAACAGGCGACCTCGCCGCTCGTGCCACGCGCCGCGATCACCGAGACCTCGTGGCTGAACTCGACGAACCCCTCGAGGATCGCCGGGGCGCCGTTCATCGCGTCGAACGCATCGGCGGCGTCATCCTTCGACAGGATGCGGGCCTGCCCCTTGCCGTCGTAGCCGAAGCGGCGGGTCTTGAGGATGGCCGGCGCGCCGATCAGCTCGAGCGCGTTGTTCAGGTCGACCTCGGTGTCGACGGCGGCAAAGGGCGCGGTGCGCAGGCCGAGACCCGACAGGAACTCCTTTTCGGTCATCCGGTCCTGGCTCACCCGCAGCGCCTCGCGCCCCGGGCGGATCGGGCGCAGCGCCTGCAACGTGTCGAGCGCCTCGGTGGGGATGTTCTCGAACTCGTAGGTCACCACGTCCACCGCTTCGGCAAACCGGGTCAGCGCCGCCTTGTCCTCGTAGGAGGCGGTAGTCACCGCGTGGGCGACATGGCCGGCGGGCGGCTCGGCGCCCGGCTCGAAGACATGCGTGCGGTAGCCGAGGCGGCTGGCGGCCACCGAGAGCATCCGTCCCAGCTGTCCGCCGCCGAGAATGCCGATGGTTGCACCTTGGGGAAGAGCGTCAGACATGGGGGCCTCCGTTGCTGGGGTCGGGTTTCGCCGCTTTTCCTGCGGATTGGCGCGGCTTGCAACACCCCTTTGTGTGACGCGGGGACGGACTGCGCCACAGAGGGCGCACCCGGCCCATCTGCGCGGGCCGGGATCAGACCGGGGTCAGTCCCGCACCGGCTCGTCGGGGATCGAGTCCGACAGCGCCTGGCGCCAGGCGTCCAGCCGCTCGGCCAGCGCCGGATCCTGCAGCGCGAGGATGCCCGCCGCCATCAGACCCGCATTGGCCGCGCCCGCCGCGCCGATCGCCATGGTCGCCACCGGGAAACCGCGCGGCATCTGCAGGATGGAATAGAGGCTGTCGACGCCCGACAGCGCCCGCGTCTGCACCGGCACGCCGATCACTGGCACGCGCGTCTTGGAGGCCATCATGCCCGGCAGATGCGCCGCGCCCCCGGCCCCGGCGATGATCACCTGCAGCCCGCGCCCGGCGGCTTCCTTGCCATAGGTCCAGAGCCGGTCCGGCGTGCGGTGCGCCGAGACGATCTTGACCTCATGGGCCACGCCCAGCTCGTCGAGCATCTGCGCCGCTTCCTGCATCGTGGGCCAGTCCGACTGGCTGCCCATGATGATGCCGACCTTCACCTGTTCCGTCATGTCCGGGCCTCTTTCGCCTGCGGGATCCGCCTTTGGACCCGCCTTGTGGAGGCGGCACTATAGCCACGTCGCCCCGGGTGTCCATGGCGCAGCGGGCGTTTGCGCGCGGGCTGGGCGACGGGCGAATAGTCGCGCCTTCGCGGCCGCGTCCGGGCCCTGCGGGTTTGGCCCCTCGCCCCTCCCGTGCCATGGTAGCCCAACAGCGGAAGGGAGAATGCCATGAAGGTGGGAATCGTGGGCGCGGGCATGGTCGGCTCGGCGGCGGGCTACGCTCTGGCCCTGCGCGGCGGCGCGAGCGAGATCGTCCTGGTGGACAAGAGCGCGGCGCTGGCCCGGGCCCAGGCCGAGGACATCGCCCACGCGGTGCCCTTCGCCCATCCCTGCCAGGTGCGCTCCGGCGGCTACGAACGGCTCGAAGGTGCGGCGATCGTGATCCTCGCCGCAGGGGTGGCGCAGAAGCCCGGAGAAAGCCGCCTGAGCCTTTTGTCGCGCAACGCCGAGGTCTTTGCCCAGGTGATCGAAGGGGTGCAGAAAGCCGCCCCCGGGGCCATGCTGCTCGTCGCCTCCAACCCGGTCGACGTGATGACCGAGGTGGCCCTGCGCGCCTCGGGTCTGCCCGCCGGGCAGGTGATCGGCTCGGGCACCATCCTCGACACCGCGCGCTTTCGCTGGTTGCTGGCCGATCACCTCGGCATCGCGGCGCAATCGGTACATGCTTACGTGCTCGGCGAGCACGGCGATTCAGAGGTGCTGGGCTGGAGCTCGGCCCGGGCCGGGGCGCTCACCGTCAGCGAATTCGCCGAGCAGGTCGACGCGCCGATCACCCCCGAAATCCGCGCCGGCATCGATGAGGCGGTGCGCCGCGCCGCCTATCGCATCATCCAGGGCAAGGGCGCGACCTGGTACGGCATCGGCGCAGGGCTCGCCCGGATCGTGCAGGCGGTGCGCGACGACCAGCGGGCGGTGCTCTCGGTCTCGGTGGTCACGCCGCGGGTGCAGGGGGTCGAGGAAGTGGCGCTCAGCCTGCCCCGCGTGGTCGGCGCGGGCGGGGTGCTGACGACGCTGACCCCCGATCTCGATCCGTCCGAGGCGGCGGCGCTGCGCGCCTCGGCGGAGATGCTCAAGGAAACCGCGCTGGGTATCCACTAGGGGGCGCGAGGACCCCTCGGGGCGGTCTCGCGCTCCCGACAAGCCGCGCTCAGGCGCGGCCGTAGGCTTCCGCCATGGCGATTTGCAGGGCTTCCTTGGCGCTCTTGCCGGCCCAGTTGATCAGCTGGAAGCAGGGGTAGTAGCGCTCCGAGGTCATCACCGCCGCGCCGATCATCGTGTCGATCTGCTCGGCGCTGGCCACCTGACCCCCGGCGAGCACCAGCCCATAGCGGTAGACCATCAGCTTGGATTCCGCCCAGTAGCAGAAAGCCCCTGCCCAGCACTGGTCATTGACCGCGTTGAGACCGGCATAGAGTTCGGGCAGCGAGTCCTTTGGCGGCTCCATCTCGAAGCTGCAGATCATCCGCAACGTCTCGTCGTAGGGCGACCATGCGAGGGTGATCGAATAGGTGCGCCACTGCCCCTCGACCGCCATGGCGATTTGATCTTCGCCGACGCGGTCGAAATCCCAGTCGTTGGTCTCGGCAAGGGTCTCGACGATGTCGATGGGGTGCAGCTCTTCGCTCAGAAAGTCTTCGGACAGTGCCATGCGCCACCTCTTATGGTTGTAGCTTCGGGGCTTGGCAGAGCCCCGCGTGCTAGGTGCCTGCTCGTAGAGATGTTGGGGGTGAACCCTCGTCTCTTACCATATATCGTGCCTGTGGCCCGCACCTTCTGTAAAGCGAAATGTTCGTGACGCACTCAATAAGTTGTGGAACGATCTGTTATTTACTCAACATGCAGACTCACTGATTGTGGGCAACTCCGGGGAGTCCGCAGGGGGGCGGACTCAAGGTTCCGAGTCTTTTCAGCAGCCTGACTCGCGCTTCAGGCCTGTGGATGAAATCGGAGAAACGCGTGCGCAATTGAGGACAATTCTCGCAGGAAATCTGTCCCGGAATTCGACGCCTCAGCGGCACAATCCCGCAGAGCGTGATCCAGCGCAGCTCAGATACCGCATAAGGTGATTCCGGCGGGTGGCCGCAGCGTCAGGACATCGCCGCCGGGCCGTCGCAGGCGGCCAGGACCGGCCGCGCCGCATCGGCGGGAACCACGGTGAAATGCTGCTCCAGCAGCCGCTCGCCGCCCGCCTCGAGCGCCATGGTCCAGTCGCCTTCGACCATCTCGTAGGCGTATTCGAAGGTGAAGAGGCTCAGGCTGGGCGCGCCGGGCGCGGCGCCGGTGGTCCAGCTCTCGACCTCGACCCCGCGCGAGCCCATCGGGGGGTGGGTGACGATGACCCGCAGCGCGAGCGGCGCGGCGGTCTCGGCGAGCGTGAAGCGGATGCCGAAGCTGATCCCAAGCGCCGCCGGCACCACCTCGGTGGCGAAGTCGACGCGCCGTCCCGGCTCGATGAGGTTGATGATCCCCTGCTCGGTCTCCGGCGCCGCCCTGGCGCCCTCCGGGGTCACCTGGCAGATCACACCGCGTTCGATCAGCATCACCGGCGGCTCGGCAAAAGAAAGGCCGGACCCCGCCAAGGCGGGTCCGGCCAGCATCATGAGGATCGCGGCAAGACGCATCAGCCGATCGCGGCGGCTTTCACGTCGTCGTCAATGTAGGGCACGTATTGCGCGAAGTTCTCGGCGAACATGTTCACCAGCTTCTGCGCCTGCGCGTCAAAGGCCTCCTTGTCCGACCAGGTGCGGCGCGGGTCGAGCAGCAGCTCGGGCACGCCCTCCACCGAGACCGGCACCTCGAAGCCGAAGTTCGGGTCCTTGCGGAACTCGACCTTCGCCAGCGAGCCGTTCAGCGCCGAGTGCAGCAGCGCACGGGTGGCCTTGATCGGCATCCGGTGGCCGGTGCCATAGGCGCCGCCGGTCCAGCCGGTGTTGACCAGCCAGCAGGTCGCGCCGTGCTTGGCGATCTTGTCGCGCAGCAGGTTGCCGTAGACTTCCGGGCGCAGCGGCATGAAGGGCGCGCCGAAGCAGGTCGAGAAGGTCGGCTGCGGCTCGGTCACGCCGCGCTCGGTGCCCGCCACTTTCGAGGTGAAGCCCGACAGGAAGTGGTACATCGCCTGCGCCGGGGTCAGCCGCGCGATCGGCGGCAGCACGCCAAAGGCGTCGCAGGTCAGCATGATGATGTTCTTCGGGTGGCCGCCAAGCGCGGTGGACGACGCGTTCGAGATGTACTCGAGCGGGTAGGCGCAGCGCATGTTGGCGGTCAGGCTGTCGTCCTCGAAATCGAGCTCGAAGGTCTCCTCGTCGAAGACCATGTTCTCGATCACGGTGCCGAACTTCGAGGTGGTCGCGTAGATCTCGGGCTCGGCCTCGGCCGAGAGGTTGATCGTCTTGGCGTAGCAGCCGCCTTCAAAGTTGAAGGTGCCACGGTCGGACCAGCCGTGCTCGTCGTCCCCGATCAGCACGCGCTCGGGATCGGCCGAGAGGGTGGTCTTGCCGGTGCCAGACAGGCCGAAGAAGACGGCAGTGTCGACCGGGTTGTTCGGCGCGTGGTTGGCCGAGCAGTGCATCGCCATGATGCCCTTGAGCGGCAGCAGGTAGTTCAGCAGCGTGAAGACCGACTTCTTGTTCTCGCCGGCGTATTCGGTGCCGCCGATGAGGATGGTCTTCTTGTCGAAGTTCAGCGCGATGACGGTGTCGGTGCGGCAGTCGTGCTTGGCGGGGTCCGCCTTGAAGCTCGGGCAGTTGATGATGGTGAAATCAGCGAGGAACTCGTCAAGCTGCTCCCGCTCGGGGCGGCGCAGCATGTGGCGGATGAAGAGCCCATGCCAGGCCAGCTCGGTCACCATGCGCACCTTGATCGAATGCGCCGGGTCCGCGCCGCCGATGAGATCCTGAACGTAGTAGTCCTTGCCCTTCATGTGCTCGAGCATGTCGGCATGCAGCGCGTCGAAGCCCTCGGGCGACATGGCGCGGTTGTTTTCCCACCAGATCTTGTCTTCGACCGAGGCGGTCTTGACCACGTGCTTGTCCTGCGGCGAGCGGCCGGTGAACTTGCCCGTGGTCACGTAGAAGGCGCCGCCCTTGCCTAGCGTGCCCTCGCCGCGTTTTAGCGCGGACTCGATCAACGCGGGCTCCATAAGATTGTAATAGACATTGCCCAGCCCTTCGATCCCCTGATCTTCAAGCCGGAATTGCGGGTTCACCCGTCCAAATGTCATCTGCCAAGCTCCTGTAGCCGCTTGTCTGGGCGGCGGTAGTCATTGGGGCGGCACAGTGGCTGCCGTCCACCGGCAGCGCCCGCCACCGGTATCAGAGCCTTTAACATGCTGGGATCGGCCAAGAACAGAAGTCATCCGGGACGTTAGCGCAATCAAAATGGCTTTAGCGTTAGCACCCGTTCAGGCTAGCGTTACCATCGGTCACGGTTTTTGCAACTTGCACTGGTATGGTGAGGCAATTTAGCCATTCGTTACTCAATCTGCGCTGCAATTAAGTCGCAGCTCTGTACTGATTCGCGGTATGGGATTGTTGAACAATCCGAAACTTCGCATACTCGGCGAAAAAGAAGGCATAACAGAGCAGTACAAGGATGAAGTGCTATGTCTAAAATCGCCCTGGTGGACGATGACAGGAACATCCTGACATCCGTGTCCATGACACTCGAGGCGGAGGGGTTCGAGGTTGAAACTTACAATGACGGGCAATCTGCGCTGGATGCGTTCAGCAAGAAGATGCCCGACATGGCGGTTTTCGACATCAAGATGCCGCGCATGGACGGGATGGATCTGCTCCAGCGGGTGCGCCAGAAATCCCGCATGCCGGTGATCTTCCTCACTTCCAAGGACGACGAGATCGACGAGGTTCTCGGCCTGCGCATGGGCGCGGACGATTACGTCAAGAAGCCGTTCAGCCAGCGCCTGCTGGTCGAGCGGATCCGCGCGCTCCTGCGCCGTCAGGAAGCCCAGGCTGGTGAAGTGGTTGGGGATACCGAAGACACCAAGCTGATGACCCGCGGCTCGCTCACCATGGACCCGCTACGCCACGCGGTGAGCTGGAAGGGCAAGGACGTCTCGCTCACCGTCACCGAATTCCTTCTGCTGCAGGCGCTGGCCCAGCGGCCCGGCTTCGTGAAGTCGCGTGACCAGCTCATGGATGTGGCCTACGACGACCAGGTCTATGTCGACGACCGCATCATCGACAGCCACATCAAGCGCCTGCGCAAAAAGATGCGGACCGTGGACGAAGACTTCTCGGCCATCGAAACACTCTACGGCATCGGGTATCGTTACAACGAAGAGTAAGCGATGGCCCTGGCCGAAAGGATCTCCATGCGCGACGCGGAGTCGGGCGACAGGCAGGATGCCGATGTTGTTCTTGGGGACGACTGGATCGCCCCGGACAGCACCGTGGAAAAGGAATTGCGGGACAGCCGTGCGCGGCGCTCCCTCTTCTCCTTGAATCGGTCTCCGCTCACGCGCAAGATCATCACGTTCAACCTCATCGCGTTGAACGTGCTGGCCGCAGGCATTCTCTGGCTCAATTCCTCACGCGATACGCTGGCGCAGCAGCGCGCTGATGCGACGCTCGTCCAGGCCGAGCTGATCGCCGACGTGTTTGCCATGCAACTGCCCGAGGGCGCGCCGGTCAGCCTCGGCTCCTCCGACGGCATCGATGTCGCCGCCACGCTGGGGGCCCTCGAGCTGCGCCGCGGCACTGGCGTGCTGATCTTCGACACCGGCAATTTCCTCGTCGGCGAGGCCGGCGGCCCGCCGCCCCCCTCCAGCAGCGCGACGGGGCGCGAGACGATGATCTCGCAACTGCTCGACCAGCTCTGGCAGGGCATCTCGGGCATCTTCGCCTATTTCCAGCAGACCGAGGCGCTGGGTCTCGAGGACCGTCTCCGCCAGCAGATCGAGGCGGGCGATCCCGCCACCCCGCGCGTCGAAGCTGGCCTGGGCGAAGAGGGTGAGACCGTCTTCACCGCCTTCGCGCCGATCCGCCAGGGCAGCGACATCATCGGCAGCGTCGCGCTCGTTGCCGCCGCCCCCGAGATCGACCTCGCGGTCAGCGCCGAGCGAGAGCGGGTGCTGCAGATGTTCGTCATCGCCACGCTGGTCTCGATCGGCCTCAGCCTGGTGCTGGCCTCGACCATCGCCAACCCGATCTCCGACCTCGCCGATGCCGCCGAGATCGGCCGAGACCGCAACAAGTCGCAGGGCAATTCGCGCCGCATCCGCATTCCCGATCTCACCGCCCGCCCCGACGAGATCGGCCGCCTCTCGGGCGCGCTGCGCGGCATGGTCGCAGCGCTCTACGACCGTATCGACGCCAACGAGCAGTTCGCCGCGGACGTCGCACATGAGATCAAGAACCCGCTCGCCAGCCTGCGCTCGGCCATCGGCTCGCTGCGCATCGTCAAGAAGGAAGAGCACCGCGACAAGCTGCTCAACGTGATCGAACACGATGTGCGCCGCCTCGACCGGCTGGTCTCGGACATCTCCAACGCCTCGCGGCTCGACTCCGAGCTGGTCAAGGAAGAGGAGCAGGAGTTCAACCTGCTCGAGATGCTCGGCAACCTCGGCCAGTTCCTCGGCGAGGACGCGCGCAAGAAGGGCATCGAATTCATCACCGACCTGCCCGAGAAGCCGATCCGCATCAACGGGCTCGAGCCGCGGCTCGCGCAGGTCTTCGTCAACCTGATCACCAATGCCATTTCCTTCTGCGAGGATGGCGACGCGATCCGCGTCTGGGCCCGCCGCCGCGACAACCGCGTGCTGGTGGTGGTCGAGGACACGGGCCCCGGCATCCCCGAAGAGGCGCTGCAGAAGATCTTCAAGCGCTTCTACTCGCAACGCCCCGAGAACGACTTCGGCAACAACTCCGGTCTCGGCCTCGCGATCTCGAAGCAGATCGTCGAGGCGCATGGCGGGGTGATCTGGGCCGAGAACATCCGCCCGACCGAGGCGGACATCACCTCGGAGCCGCTGGGCGCGCGCTTTGTCGTCGGCCTGCCGATCTGATCCGATGACCACACCCAATCCGCTGATCCTCCACGCCACCGCCGTGGCGGTGACCGGGCGCGCGCTGCTGATCCGCGGCGCCTCGGGCGCAGGCAAATCCGGCCTCGCGCTCGAGATGATGGCGCGCGGGGCGCGGCTCGTGGCGGACGACCGCGTGGTGCTGACGCTGGAGGCGGGAGCGCTCTGGGCGAGCCCCCCTGCCCCTCTCGCCGGGATGATCGAGGCGCGCGGGCTCGGGCTGCTGCAGGCCGACCACCTGCCCCGCGCCGAGGTCGTTGCCGTGCTCGACCTCGACACCCCGGAAACCGAACGCCTGCCGCCTCTGCGGGAAATCATGCTGCAGACGCGAAATCTCCCATTGCTTCACAATGCCGCGCACCCCTATTTTCCCGCAGCGCTCGTTCAATATCTCAAAGGCGCAACAAGGGATCCGGACAATGGATGACTCGCCGAAAGGACCCCAGCACGTCGTGCTGGTGACCGGCCCCTCGGGCGCCGGGCGCTCCACCGCGATCAACGCGCTGGAGGATTTCGGCTTCGAGGCGATCGACAATATCCCGCTGGGGCTGATCCCGCGGCTGCTCGAGGGTCCGGCGCTCGAGCGCCCGCTGGCGCTTGGCGTCGACATCCGCAACCGCGACTTCACCGTCGGGGGGCTGCTCTCATTGCAGTCCGCACTGTCCGAGCAGATGCAGATCACCCCGCAGCTCCTCTATCTGGACGCCGCGCCGACGGTTCTGGCCCGGCGCTATTCCGAGACGCGCCGCCGCCACCCACTCGCGCCCGACAGCGCCTATACCGAGGGCATCACCCGCGAGCTGGCGCTGCTCGAACAGGCCCGCGCCGCCGCCGACATCCTGATCGACACCTCCGAGCTGAGCCCGCACGAACTGCGCGCCCAGCTCGCCACTTGGTTCGCCGGGGCGCAGGCGCAGCAGCTGGCCGTCTCGGTCGAGAGCTTTTCCTACAAGCGCGGCCTGCCGCAAGGGCTCGATATGGTCTTCGACTGCCGCTTCCTCGACAACCCGCACTGGGTGCCGGAGCTGCGCGCGCTCAGCGGGCTCGACGCGCCGGTGCAGGCACATGTGAAAGCCGATCCGCGCTTCGATCCGTTCATGCAAAAGGTGATCGATCTCGCGCTTTTTCTCCTTCCGGCCTGCACGGACGAAGGCAAGGCGCATCTCTCCTTCGGATTTGGCTGCACCGGTGGGCAGCATCGTTCCGTCACCGTGGCGGAAACCGTCGCGCGTGCCCTTGCAGAGCAGGGCTGGCAGGTGTCAACTAGGCACCGGGAACTCGAACGCCGCGGCCAAGCCGCCAAGGGCGTGGCAACTGGACTGGACGAGAGGTCGCAGGCGTGATCGGCATCGTGATCGTGGCGCATGGTGGGCTGGCAAGGGAATACCTTTCGGCCGTCGAACACGTGGTCGGTGTGCAGCCCGGAATCCTCGCGATCTCCATCGAGGCCGAGCACGACCGCGCCAAGAAGCAATCCGAGATCTGCGCCGCCGCGGACAGCGTCGATACCGGTGACGGCGTCGTGCTGGTCACCGACCTCTTCGGCGGCTCGCCCTCCAACCTCAGCCTGCTCGCCTGCCAGCCGGAGAACCGCCGCATCCTCTACGGGATGAATCTGCCGATGCTGATCAAGCTCGCCAAGACCCGCCAGCTGTCGGTGCCCGACGCGGTGCGCGGCGCGCTCGAGGCCGGCCGCAAATACATTGACAGCCAGAACGTCCGGCCCGATCCGGTCTAGGACCGCATCCCAAGCCGCGCGATGGCCCCGCAACCAAGAGTTTTAAGATGAGTGATACCTCTGTTCGCCGCGTGCTGAACATCGTCAACGAAAAGGGGCTGCACGCCCGCGCCTCCGCCAAGCTGGTCGAGGTGGTCGAAGGATTCGACGCCCATGCCGAGGTCTCCAAGGATGGCATGAGCGCCGGCGGGGACAGCATCATGGGGCTTTTGATGTTGGCAGCTTCCAAGGGAAGCTCTATTGAAGTCGAAACCTCGGGCCCCGACGCCAAGGCGCTCGCCGATGCGCTCGAGGCCCTCGTCGCCAATCGCTTCGGCGAGGACAATTGACGCGCGGACCGGCCGCATGACACAGCGGGGGAGGCACATGCTCGACAGCTATGACGCCCCGGCCAAGGGGGGCGGCGCGGCGCCGCAGTCGACGAAGGCTCCGCCAGCGCCCTATGACAAGCGCAGGCTCAGCTACGCCAATACCTTCACCAATCCGTGGAAGGCCAACACCATCCGCGCGCTGGAGTGGATGACCGGGAAATTCCCGCTGATCCGCCTTGTGCGCCGCTTCGAGCGCGAAGGCGTGCCCGACGGACAAGCGTTCTGGGCGCAGGCGCTGCGGATCATGCGCATCGAGTTGCAGACCCCCGCCGAGCAGATCGCCCGTATCCCGCGCGAGGGCCCGGTGATCGTCGTCGCCAACCACCCGCACGGGCTGGTCGACGGGATGATCCTCGCCGAGTTGATCGGACGGGTGCGCACCGACTACCGCATCCTCACCCGCTCGCTGCTGACCGGGGTGCAGGAGATCGCCGAGTTCATGATCCCCGTGCCCTTCCCGCACGAGGAGAACGCGCGCGAGCAGAGCCTCGAGATGCGCGCCACGGCCATGGAGCACCTCAAGCGCGGCGGGGTGATCGCGCTGTTTCCGTCGGGTGTCGTGGCCTCGTCCGACTCCCTGTTCGGCGCGGCGATCGAGGCGGTGTGGAACCCCTTCACCGCGAAGATGATCCAGCGGTCGGGCGCCACGGTGGTGCCGATCTACTTCCCCGGCCAGAACAGCCGCGCCTACCAGATCGCCAACCGGCTTTCGCCGACGCTGCGCCAGGGCCTGCTGATCCACGAGGTGATCCACGCCTGCGGACGGCCGCAGCGACCGGTTGTCGGCACGCCGATCAGCCCCGAGGAAGTGCGCGGCTGGAGCGGCAACCAGCGCGAGTTCGTCGCCTCGCTGCGGGCCCGGACGCTGGCGCTGAAGGGCTAGGCGAGGCCGCCCTGGCGCGGTCGCGCTGGCAGAAATAAAGGGGGCGCTGCCCCCTCTTGGCCTGCGGCCAATTCGCCCCCGGCGCATCTCCGAAAAGAAGAAGCTCCAGGCGGTGCGCGGCGCCTCAGCGCGTCGGAACCGGCTCGTCGCCGCGGTAGTCGTAGAACCCTCGCTTGGTCTTGCGGCCAAGCCAGCCGGCCTCGACGTATTTGGTGAGCAGCGGGCAGGGGCGGTACTTGGTGTCCGCAAGCCCGTCGTGCAGGACGTTCATGATCGCAAGGCAGGTGTCGAGGCCGATGAAATCCGCCAGCTCGAGCGGACCCATCGGGTGGTTGGCGCCGAGCTTCATCGCCATGTCGATCGAGCGCACGTTGCCGACGCCCTCGTAGAGCGTGTAGACCGCCTCGTTGATCATCGGCACCAGGATGCGGTTGACGATGAAGGCCGGGAAATCCTCGGCCGAGGCGGCGGTCTTGCCGAGGTTCTCGACCACCTTGAGGCAGGCCTTGTAGGTCGGCTCGTCGGTGGCGATGCCGCGGATCAGCTCGACGAGCTGCATCACCGGCACCGGATTCATGAAGTGGAAGCCGAGGAACTTCTCGGGCCGGTCGGTGCGCGAGGCGAGCCGGGTGATCGAGATCGAGGAGGTGTTCGAGGTCAGGATCGTGTGCGGCAGCAGGTGCGGCACCAGACCCTCGAAGATCTTGGTTTTCACCGCCTCTTGCTCGGTGGCGGCCTCGATCACCAGGTCGGTATGGGCGATCTCGACCTTGTCGAGCGTCGTGGATATCTTCGCCAGCGCAGCATCGCGGGCCTCGCCCGAGATCTTCTCGCGGCGGACCTGGCGGTCGAGGTTGCGCGTGATCAGCTCCAGCGCGGCGTCGAGCGCCTCCTGGCTGACGTCCGACAGGCGCACCTCGTAGCCCGCAAGCGCCATGACATGGGCGATGCCATTGCCCATCTGACCCGCGCCGATGACACCGATGCTCTTGATTTCCATGCGCCCTATCCTGCTCTGATGCGCGGCAACCTTATGCCCCCGCGCCAGCCCGCCGCAAGCGGGGGTGCTGCAATTTTTGCCTGCATTTTCGCATTAGCGAATTGTTGGGACGGGGTGTTGATCCTGACCTTGGGTGAATGGGAATCAGAATGGGGGGCGTCATGTCCGTTGCCGGGTCTTTTCAGGGTGCGCTGGAGTATTTTCCCTGTCGGTATGGCCGCTCGCGCCTGCTGTTCCGCGGGCCGAAGCGCGCTCTCGACGCGCCCTATATTGCCTTTCTCGGCGGGGCCGAGACCCTTGGCCGTTTCGTCACGGCGCCCTTCCCGGCGCTGGTCGAGCGCGCGCTGGCAGAAGGGGCAAAGAGGACCGGCAGCGAGAGCGGGGAGGCGGAGCCTTCCGGCGCCCTGCCCTGCGTCAACCTCGGCGTGGTGAACGCCGGGATCGACCTCTACCTCGGCGACCCGGCGGTGCTGAACCTTGCCGCCCGCGCCGAGCTCTGCGTCATCCAGGTGATGGGGGCGCAGAACATGTCGAACCGCTTCTACGGCGTGCACCCGCGGCGCAACGACCGCTTCCTGCGCGCCTCGGACCGGTTGCAGCAGCTCTTTCCCGAGGTCGATTTCACCGAGTTCCATTTCACGCTGCACATGCTGGGCCGGCTGCGCGAGGTATCGGAAAAGCGCTTTGCCGAGGTCACCGCCGAGCTTCGGCTCGCCTGGGTGGCCCGGATGAAGCACCTTCTGACATTGCTCGGCGGGCGGGCCGTGCTGGTCTGGGCCGCTGGTCACCCGCCGCCCGACACCCATGTGAACGCGCTTGCCCCCGCGCCGCTCTTCATCGAGCGCGGCATGCTCGAGGCACTCCGCCCCCGGGCCGCGGCGCTGCTCGACCAGCCGCTCTCTGCCGCCGCACTGACAGCCGGGACGGAGGGGATGGTCTTTGCCGATTTCGAGGCCGCGGCCGCCGCCGAGGCGCTGAGCCCCGCCGGACATGCCGAGATCGCCGAAGCGCTGAGCCCGACCCTCGCCCGCCTGCTCGCCCAGCGCGCCTAGCGATACCCCTGAGCAGCACCCCGGAGGGCGCCCGCCCGCAGAGCGGACGGGACGGGGCTCGCAAGCTCAGGTCGGGAAGATCGAAAGCTTGTTGCCCAGTTCCGCGAGGCGCCCCCAATGGGCGCGGTAATCCTCGCTGGCCTTCTGGAAGAAGGCGCTCTGGATGTGGATCAGCTCGCCGGGCGTCTTGCAGTGCAGCATCCTGTGCTGGGTCGCCACGTCCTCGCGCACCCGCTCGGCCGTGAAGCTCTGCAGCTCGGCGCCGATGTCGAGCATGGTGTCGACCAGGGCGGTGGCCGCATAGGGCTCGAGATCCCAGCTCATGCGCACGCTGCGCTCGACAGGCGCCACCGTCGCGGCGGCCGCGAGAGCCGGTTTGGATGCCGGCTTCGACGCGACCGATTTCGGGGCGGCCGGTTTCGGGGCGGCGGTCTTCGGAGCGGCGGGCTTCGAGGCTGCCTTGGCCGCGGGCTCGGTGGTCGGCTCGCTCGATTCGGCGGGTTTCGCGACGCTGCGTGGCGGCGTGGGCCGCGGCTTGGGCGCGGGCTCGACGGGCGTGGGCGCAGCTGCCTCCACCGGCGCGGAAGCGGGGGTGTGTGGCGTTTCGGGGGCCGACGCCGGGGCGGCGGCAACCGTCTCAGGTGTCTCTTTTGTCACGGAAGTTGCAGTCTTGGCCGGGGTCACATCTGCGGGTTTCGCCTGAGTGCGGCGGCGCGGGCTGGTGCCCCGCGACGCGGTCGACTGGCTGCGCGAAGTGGTCTTGCGGGGGGTCGGCTTATCCATGTCTGGGCTCCTTCCAAGCAGGATAGAATTGCCCCACCCTTACCACAGGACAGGCTCCAACGGGACGTTGCACCCCTCGCTTAAAGTCAATTTGTCGCAGTTTGCTCTGCAATGCGGCATTGCTTCGCCGACGCGCGGGGCGCTGCCGCCCGAACACCGAGACCACGGCAAGGATCGGATGGCCTGCGCAGCGGACCAACTCACCTCAAGGTTGCGCGGCAGTCCCGCCGTGCTCAGGCCGGAAACCAGCTGTCCCCGCGGGGACGCATCTGCGGCAGGGCCTGCATGCGCCCGATCCAGCCGGTCATCGCCTCGGAGGGCGCAACCCCGGCCTTGTCGAGCCATTGCACGTAGCCCCAGATGGCACAGTCTCCGATCCCCGGGGCATCCCCGTGGAAGAAAAGCGCCTTGCCCAGCAGCCGGGCGAAGTTGTCTCGGTCGGTCTCGTAGCGCCCGGTGAGCCACGCCACGGTGCCCCCCGGAAAGCTGTCCCCGCGGGGACGCCGCGCCTCGATGAGTTGCGGCAGGCACATGCCGATGCGGTTCGCCTCCCACATCAAGAGTTCGGCGCCACGGCGCATCCCGGCGGCGCTCTCGCCGCCCAGCACCTGCCAGCGGCGGGCGATCTCGAGCAGGATGGCACCGGACTGGGTCATTGCCTCGCCGTCGATCACCAGCGCGGGCACCTGCGCCAGGGGGCTGGCCGCGAGGAAGGCGGCGGGGCGGGTCTCGGGCGCGGCCCAGATGTCGACGAAGACGGTCTCATGCGCGATCCCGCCGAGGACGAGGGCCAGCGCCACCTTGTTGGCGTGGCCGCTGTCGGGGTGGCCGTAGAGGGTGATCTTCGTCATGTGTCTCGTCCCGTGAATGTTCGCAACACGTCATCGCCGTCCCCGCGGGGACGGTCAAACGCCGTTTCGTGCTGCCCTCGATCACCGCACGTGATGCCCGCCTGCGCCAAGGCACGGCAGTTGGACTTGACGGGCGCGCGTTTTGCAGGCTCGTTGCGCGCCGTCCATTAACGGTTTCTAAACGGCTCTGCGAAGCCGCATCGGAGCACAGAATGACCCTGCACGACCCCATTGCCGAACTGCGCGCCAATGTCGCGGTGCCCTTCGAGAGGGCGCAGGCCATGCCGGTCTCGGTCTATACCTCCGAGGAGTTCCTTGGGCTCGAGCAGGAACATGTCTTCGGCAAGAGCTGGCTCTGCGCCGGGCGTGTCGATGCGCTGAAGGCGCCGGGCGACTACCTGACGCTGGAGATCTCCGGAGAGCCGATCGTCGTGCTGCGCGACCGCGAGGGGCTGCTGCGGGCGCTGTCCAACGTCTGCCGCCACCGCATGTCAGTGCTGCTGGAAGGGCGCGGCAACGTTCGCACCATCACCTGTCCCTACCACGCCTGGAGCTACAATCTCGACGGGTCGCTGCGCGGTGCCCCGGCGATGGAGTTGAACGGCAGCTTCTGCAAGGAGAGCACCCGCCTGCCGCAGGTCCGCTGCGTCGACTGGAAGGGCTGGATCATGGTCACCCTCGATCCGGACCTGCCCGAGCCCGGCGATACGCTGCGCGAGGTCGATGACCTTGTCGGCTACCTGGCGATGGAGGACTACGTCGAGACATTTCGCGAGGAGCACCGCTGGGCCACCAACTGGAAGATCCTCGCCGAGAACTTCATGGAGAGCTACCACTTGCCGATGTGCCATGGCGGCACCATCGGCGGCGCCGTGGATCTGAGGAAGATGACCTGCCCCGAGGGATTCGAGGGCTTCAACTACCACCACATCCTGAAGGACGACTCGATCGCACTGTCGATCGCCCATCCCGGCAATACCACGCTCCAGGGCGAGGAGCGTTACCGGACCTGGTTGCTGGCGGTCTACCCGTCGCTGCTGATCACCCTGACGCCGGGTTATTTCTGGTACCTCTGCCTGACCCCCGATGGACCGGGCCACGTGAAGATCCTTTTCGGCGGTGGGCTGCACCCGGATTTCATCTCCGACCCCGAGGCGGCCTCGCATTTCACCGCGCTGAAGGCGCTGCTCGATGCGGTGAACGATGAGGACCGGGGGTGTACCGAGCGGGTCTGGAAGGGGATGCAATCGCGCTTTGCCGCGCCCGGGGCGCTGTCGCATCTCGAGCGGCCGAACTACGAGTTCGCGCGGTGGATTGCCGGGAAGATTCCCGAGGCTCGCTGAGGCCGAGAGAGAGAGAGGGGCCGAAGGCTTCGCACCCCCGGCCCCCTGTGCGATTTTCCCGGCTAGAAGAAAGCGCGGGCCTCGCGGCTCATTTCTTGTCGGTGACGTTTTCCGCGAAGGACTTCTCGAATGCGGCCTGCTTGTCGGGGCTCGCCTCGGTCTGGTTCTGCGCGCGCCACTCGTCGTAGGGCATGCCGTAGAAGATCTCGCGGGCCTCGGACTTGCTCATCTCGACTCCGCGCTCGGTGGCGGCTTCCTCGTACCAGCGCGACAGGCAATTGCGGCAAAACCCGGCGAGGTTCATCAGGTCGATGTTCTGAACATCGGGGCGGTCTTGCATCAGGTGCTGGCGCAGCCGGCGGAAAGCGGCAGCCTCGAGCTCGATGCGGGTCTGGTCGTCCATGGTCTCTCTCCTCTTATTCGGGGGCGCGGGCCAGCGCGGTCTTCAGCAAGGGCGCGAGGCGGCGGCCCCAGTCTTCCTGCGCCTCGGGCTCGGCGATGAGGTCGTTGCGCAGCTCGATCAGCGTGTTGTGGCGGCCATGTTTCAGGGCGTGGCGATGCACGGCGTCGCCGGGCAGATGGCCAGGGTAAGGCTCGTTGCGCCCCACCACCAGATCGGGCTGCTGCGCGAGCACGTCAAGCAGCGCGTCAGAGAGCCGGGCATCCCAGGCATGCAGAATGCCCAGGTGCCACGGCCGCGGCAGGCGCCCGCGCAGCTGCGGGGTGAAGGAATGCACCGAGACCAGCGCCAGTTCGGGGCGCGCCTCGAGCAGCCCGGCGACGGCAGCGTGATAGGGCCGCCAGTAGGCCTCGATCCGGCGCTGGCGCTCGGCCGCATCCGCATGGCGGTTGCCGGGGATGATCGAGCCATCGTAGAGCCGCATCAGCAGCGTCGGATCGTCCTCGCCGCGGTTGGGATCGATGACAAGGCGCGAGAAATCGGACCAGACCAGCGGGCTGTCGAGCGCCTCGGCCAGGGCGCGGGCGGCCCCCAGCGCGCCTATATCGTAGGCGATGTGGCGGGCCATGTCCTCGGGCGGCAAACCAAGGCTTCCCCCGAGCTCTGCCGGCACGCTATTGGTCGCATGGTCGCAGGTGATGAGAAAGCGGCCTTTGCGCGTGGCGCCTTCGATGTGGAATGGCGTGTGGGTCATAATCGCTTCGCAGTCTGCCGCCATGTCTTGGGAGCACGTGACGTGATAGGACCTCTCTAGATCAGTTGCGCCGGGAAGGGAATTCCGCGATAAAAGGCGCGACTGTTAGCGATAACCTAACCGTGACGAGGGTGGTTGGTTTAACTTTGAACCACTATTCTGAATGAGAATACGCTGCTCTGCAGCAAGGCGGCCCGGCGCGGCCGCGGCACGAGGTCGAGGAGTCCCAGATGAGACGTTTGCGCAAAGTGAAGATCGTGGCCACGCTCGGGCCGGCCAGCAATACCTACGAGATGATCCGCACGCTGCACGAGGCAGGGGCAGACGTGTTCCGCCTGAACATGAGCCACGGCAGCCACGAGGACATCACCAAGCTGCACCGCGCCATCCGGCAGGTGGAGAAGGACCTCGACAGCCCGATCGCCATCCTCGCCGACCTGCAGGGACCGAAGCTGCGTGTCGGTGAATTCGCCAACGGCTCGGAAGAGCTGGAATGGGGCGAGACCTTCCGCTTCGATCTCGACGAGACGCCGGGCACCGAAAAGCGCGTCTGCCTGCCCCATCCCGAGATTTTCCAGGCGCTCAGCGTTGGCGCGCACCTGCTGGTCAACGACGGCAAGATCCGCATGCGGGTCGAAGAATGCGGCGAAGATTTCGCCAACTGCGTGATCGAGGCGGGCGGCACGATCTCGAACCGCAAGGGTGTCAACGTGCCCGACGTGGTGCTGCCGCTGGCGGCGCTGTCGGAGAAGGACCGCTCCGACCTCGAGTTCGCCGCGGCGCTCGGCGTCGACTGGCTGGCGCTGAGCTTCGTGCAGCGCCCCGAGGACGTGGAGGAGGCGCGCAAGCTCTGCGACGGCCGCGCCGCGATCCTGTCGAAGATCGAGAAGCCCTCGGCGGTGAAGGCCTTTGACGAAATCCTCGCGGTCTCGGACGGCATCATGGTTGCGCGTGGCGATCTCGGCGTCGAGCTTCCCGTGCAGGCGGTGCCGCCCATCCAGAAACGGTTGATCCGCAAGTGCCGCGCCGCCGGCAAGCCGGTGATCGTGGCGACCCAGATGCTCGAATCGATGATCGAGAGCCCGATGCCGACGCGCGCCGAGGTCTCGGACGTGGCGACGGCGATCTACGAGGGCGCCGACGCGGTGATGCTCTCGGCCGAATCCGCCGCCGGGCAATATCCGGTCGAGGCGGTGACGACGATGAACAACGTCGCCATCAGCGTCGAGAACGACCCGACCTTCACCGAGGTCATGGAGAACTCGCGCAACATCCAGCGCACCAGCGTCGCCGATGGCATCGTGGCGGCAGCGCGGGAGATCGCCGAGACCGCCAACGTCAAGGCGATCTGCTGCTTCACCTCCTCGGGCACCACCGCGGCGCTGGTCGCGCGCGAGCGCCCGCGGGTGCCGATCATCGCGATGACCTCGCTGCGTGGCACGGCGCGGCGGCTGTCGCTGACCTGGGGCACCAACTGCGTGATGACCGGCGAGCTCGAGCGCTTCAAGCAGGCGGTGGTCAATGCCGCGCGCGCGGCGCGGGCGCAGGGCTATGCCGGCACCGAGGACCATATCATCGTGACCGCCGGCGTGCCCTTCAACATGTCGGGCACCACCAACATCCTGCGCGTTGCCCCCTGCGACGAGCGGCTGATCTACTCGACCGATCCCGAGTGATCGTTCCCCGAGAGCGGGGCCCGCGCTGCCTGTCGGCGCGGGCCACGCTCACGGCCCTTCCGGAGGCGATTCCGGCTTGCAAATATCAGGCCCCCCGCCTATAGGGGCGCCTCTAACCGCGCGGCCGGCCCATTGCGGCATGCCGAGTCGCGCCTGTACGCACTTCGTTAAGGAGACGAAAATGCCCAAGATGAAGACAAAGTCGAGCGCCAAGAAGCGCTTCAAGGTCACCGCGACCGGCAAGGTCGTCGCTGGTCAGGCCGGCAAGCGCCACGGCATGATCAAGCGCACCACGAAATTCATCCGCGACGCGCGCGGCACGACCACGCTGTCGGCTCCCGACGCGAAAATCGTCAAGGGCTACATGCCCTACGACCGCTGATAAAGGAGAGCTGAACAATGGCACGAGTCAAAGGTGGTGTCGTCACCCACGCCCGTCACAAGAAGGTCATCAAGGCAGCCAAAGGTTACTACGGCCGCCGCAAGAACACCTTCAAGGTTGCAGCCCAGGCCGTCGACAAGGCCAACCAGTACGCGACCCGCGACCGCAAGAACCGCAAGCGCAACTTCCGCGCCCTGTGGATCCAGCGGATCAACGCGGCAGTGCGCGCACATGACGAGGCTCTGACCTACTCGAAGTTCATCAACGGCCTGAACCTGGCTGGCATCGAAGTTGACCGTAAGGTGCTGGCGGACCTCGCCGTGCACGAGCCGGACGCCTTCAACGCCATCGTCGACCAGGCGAAGGGCGCGCTGGCCGCCTGATCGGGCGCCAACGGCTGACTTTCGAAACGCCGCTCCCTCGGGGGCGGCGTTTTTCGTTCTGCGCGCGCGTGGGGTCTTTGCCCCCGCTGCCTGCGGGCGCTCCGCCGGGATATTTGCACCTAGAGGAACATGGCGGGCGGCGCAGGCTTGCGCGCCGGACCCGCAGCCGGTAGTGGACGGACCCGAAGAGATGCTCGGAAGAGGCCCGGAATGGACGACCTGCGCGACAAGTATATCGACCTGATTGGCAAGGCGGCGGATGAATCCGCGCTTGAGGATCTGCGGGTGCAGGCCGTCGGCAAGAAGGGCGAGATCAGCCTTCAGATGCGGAGCCTCGGCAAGATGAGCCCCGAGGAGCGCCAGCTCATGGGGCCGAAGCTCAACGCGCTGAAGGATGAGATCAACGCCGCGCTTGGCGCCAAGAAGGCGGCGCTGGCAGATGCAGCGTTGAACGAGCGGCTGCAGGCGGAATGGCTCGACGTGACCCTGCCCGGCCGCAACCGGCGCGTCGGCAGCATCCACCCGGTCAGCCAGGTCTGGGAGGAATGCACCGCGATCTTCGCCGACATGGGCTTTGCCGTCGCCGAAGGGCCGCAGGTCGAGACCGACTGGTACAACTTCGACGCGCTGAACATCCCCGGCCACCACCCGGCCCGCGCCGAGATGGACACCTTCTACATGCACCGCGAAGACGGCGACAACCGCCCGCCGCACGTGCTGCGCACCCATACCTCGCCGGTGCAGATCCGCTCGATGGAAGCCGGCGGCGCACCGACGCGGATCATCTGCCCGGGCCGCGTCTACCGCGCCGATTACGACCAGACCCACACGCCGATGTTCCACCAGGTCGAGGGGCTTGCCATCGACAAGGACATCTCCATGGCGAACCTCAAGTGGGTTCTGGAAGAGTTCTTCTCGGCCTTTTTCGGCCGCTCGGTGAAGACCCGCTTCCGCGCCTCGCACTTCCCGTTCACCGAACCCTCGGCCGAGGTGGACATCCAGTGCCAGTGGAAGGACGGCTCGGTCACCGTGGGCGAAGGCGACGACTGGCTGGAAGTGCTGGGTTCGGGCATGGTGCACCCCAAGGTTCTGCAGGCCGGCGGCATCGATCCGAGCGAATGGCAGGGCTTTGCCTTCGGCATGGGGATCGACCGGATCGCCATGCTGAAATACGGCATCCCCGACCTGCGCGCCTTCTTCGATTCGGATCTGCGCTGGCTGCGCCATTACGGCTTTGCCTCGCTCGATGTGCCGACGCTGCACGGCGGCCTGTCGCGCTAAGCGCGGCCATGGCAGGAATTTGGGGCCCGGCGCATCCGCGTCGGGCCTTTTCCTTTTTGAAACCTGCGCCATCTTGGGGCTCATGAAGCTTTTCGATCACCGCAACCGCGAGCGTAACGCGGACACGCGGCGCGTCTACGCGCTTTTCGAGATCGCCCATACGGCGGTGGATTTCGGCGCCGCGCTCTGTTTCACCATCGGCTCGGTGCTGTTCTTCTGGAAGCAGTACGAAACCGCCGCCATCTGGCTCTTCACCGTCGGCTCGGTGCTCTTCATGGTGAAGCCCTCGCTGCGGCTGGCGCGCGAGATCAAGCTCTGGCGAATGGGGCAGATCGAGAGGCTGGCAGATCGCGATCGAAACGGCTAGCGCCGCGAGGCGAGCCAGGCGAGGCGCACGAAGTTCCGCTCGACGAGGGCCATGGCCGGGGCGCGGGCGCCAGCGGAGCGGATCGAGAGGTCGGTCTCCATCAGCATCGAGAGCGCATCCTCGAGCCGATCGGCAGTCCAGCCCGAGGCCTGGCGCAGCATCCGGTCGCGGCGCGGGCCGAAGAGCGGCGGGCGCAGGCGCTGCACCCCGGCTTGAGGGCCGCCCTGGGCCGAGGCGAGCGCGTAGAGCACGCGGAAGTGGCGCATCGCCATGATCAGCAGCGTGACCGGCGCGACCCCCTGCCCTTCGAGCCGCTGCATCAGCGGTCCGATTTCGGGCGAGCGGCCCTCGGCGACCACGTTGAGGATGTCGTCGAGCTCGGCTTCGATCGAGGCGGGGGCGCAGGCGGCCACCTCCTCGGGGGTGAGCGGCGCGGGATCGTCCAGCTTGTAGAGCCCGAGCTTTTCCAGCACCTGCCGGAAGTCGCCCGGCTCGAGCGCGCGGGCGAGATGCTCGAGGGCGTCAAAGGCGGCGCGGTCGACCTGGGTGAGACCGGCCTTCTTCAGCGCGGCCTCGATCTCCTCGCGGCCCGGCGGGTCCGAGTAGATGCCGATAGCCAGCGCCTCGGGGGCGGCCTCGAAGAGCTTGCGGAGGGCGGATTTCGCGGTGAGCTGTCCGGCGGTGACGATGATCTGCGCATCGCCCGGGCGCCAATCGGTCAGCGCCGCGCCCATGGTCTTGGCAAGCCCGTCGGTCGCCTCTTCGACGAAGACCACACGTGGTCCGGGGAAGAAGCCCTGCGCCTTCACAGCGTCGAGCAGCAGCGCCGGGTCCTTGCGCAGGTCGGCACCGCCCATGCGGGTCAGGCGCATCTCGGCCTCGGCCTCGGGGCCGACAAGGGCCGTGATGACTTCCTGCCGCCGGTGCGCCACGCGCATGGCGTCCTCGCCGTAGAGCAGCACGCCAGAGCGCGTCGGGTCCGGCTTGCGGAAAAAGGCCTGTGCGTCGCGCCCGCCGAGTTTCACGAGACCCCCGTCACTGCGGCAGGTCCGCCGCGACCAGCAGCAGCCGGTCGATGACCCGGTCGGCCAGCATGAGCATCAGCCGCTCCTCGGCGTCGCGCTCGGCGGCCTGGGTGGCGGCGGTCGAGCCGGTGGTGGAATAGCCGGTGAAGGTAGAGGTGTCGCCGGAGGTCAGCGCCTCGTTCGTCACGGCGTCGCGCAGCGTGAAGTACGCGGTGCCGATCACCCGGATGCGGGTGGTGTTGCCGTCGGCGAGCGAGCCGTGCCCCGAGGTCTCGGTCCGCAACGAGGTGTCGAGCCGGTAGGGCGCGCCGGGCGCGGCGCGGCCGAGCCGTTCCTCGATCCGGCGGGTGTAGAGATAGGCGTCGGGCGAGTCGGGATCGGCAAAGGCGATCTGCCCGAGCAGCTTCTGCCCGCCGCCCTGAGGCCCGTAGGCCGGGGCAAAGCCACAGCCCGCGAGCGCCAAGGCGCCGCAGGCTACAAGCAGGGTTCTTCGATCAGGCGACCACATTGACGATCCGGCCAGGCACAACGATGAGCTTCTTCGGGGCGGCCCCTTCGAGGCTCCGCACCACAGCTTCGTGCGCGAGGACGAGTTTTTCAATCTCTTCCTTGGCCATGTCCTTGGGAACGGTGAGCTCGCCGCGGCGCTTGCCGTTGACCTGGATCGGCAGGGTGACGCTGTCCTCGACCAGCATCGCCTCGTCGGCCTTGGGCCAGGGCGCGTTGGCGATGAGCCCCTCGCCGCCGAGCAGATGCCAGATTTCCTCGGACAGGTGCGGGGTCATCGGCGACATCAGCTGCGCAAGAACCTTGGCCGCCTCCTTCTTGGCAGCAGCGCCCGCCTGCGATTTGCCGAGCACGGCGGTGAAGGCATAGAGCTTGGCGATGGCCGCGTTGAAGCCGAAGCTCTCGACGCCCATGGTCACGTCGTGGATCGCCTTGTGCATCTCGCGCAGCAGGGCGGCATCCTCGGCCCCGGCGGGGGCATCGGATGCGGCGATCTCGGCGGCGATGCGGTAGACCCGGGCGAGGTGCTTGGAGGCCGCTTCGGCACCCGACGCGGTCCATTCCACGTCACGCTCGGGCGGGCTGTCCGAGAGCACGAACCAGCGCGCGGTGTCGGCGCCGTACTGGCCGATGATCGCCACCGGATCGACGACGTTGTTCTTCGACTTGGACATCTTGGCCGAGGGGATGATCTCGACCTCGGTGCCGTCCTCGAGGAAGCCCTTGCCGTCCCTCAGCTCGACCGACTCGGGGTAGTGGTAGACCGGGCGGCCGTCGGCATTGCGCGTCTGGTAGATCGCGTGGGTCACCATGCCCTGGGTGAAGAGCGCCTTGAACGGCTCCTTGCTCTTTTCCGGCAGGTGGCCGGTGAGGTTCATCGCGCGAGCAAAGAAGCGCGAGTAGAGCAGGTGCAGGATCGCGTGTTCGATGCCGCCAATGTATTGGTCGACGTTCATCCAGTACTCGGCCTCGGCCATGTCCACCGGCGTCTCGGCCCGCGGCGAGGTGAAGCGGGCGAAATACCAGCTCGAGTCGACGAAGGTGTCCATCGTGTCGGTCTCGCGCCGCGCCGGGGCGCCGCAGGACGGGCAGGCGCAATCGCGCCACGACGGGTGGCGGTCGAGCGGGTTGCCGGGCACCGAGAAGTCGATCGCCTTGCCGTCCTCGTCGTAGGGCAGACTGATCGGCAGGTTTTCCTTCTTCTCGGGCACCACGCCGCAGGCCTCGCAATGGACCACGGGAATCGGGCAGCCCCAGTAGCGCTGGCGCGAGAGACCCCAGTCGCGCAGGCGGTACTTGGTCACGCCTTCGCCGATGCCGTTCTTCTCGCAGAAGTCGACGGCGGCGTTGACGCCCTCCTCACCGGTCTGCACTTCGGTCCCGGCGACGAGGCGGGTGTAGCGCACCTTTTCCGTCTTGGCAGGCACGAAGGGCTCCGCCTGGATGTCGATCTCGCCCTCGAGCGGGACAAAAGTCTCGACGATCGGCAGGCCGTATTTGCTGCAGAAGTCGTGGTCGCGCTGGTCGTGGCCCGGGCAGCCGAAGATCGCGCCCGTGCCGTAATCCATGAGGATGAAATTGGCGATGTAGACCGGCAGTTCCCAATTCGGATCGAACGGGTGACGGACCTTGAGCCCTGTGTCGAAGCCGCGCTTCTCGGCCTTTTCCAGCTCTTCTTCAGAGGTGCCCATGCGGCGGCACTCGGCAACGAAGGCGGCGAGCTCGGCGTTGTCCTTCTCGAGCTCTTTCGCGAGCGGGTGGTCGGGCGAGATGCCGACGAAGGAGGCGCCGTGCAGCGTGTCGGGGCGCGTGGTGTAGCACTCGATCTTCTCGAAACCGGCGGGGGCGGCGACGGTGTCAAAGGAGAACTGCAGGCCGCGCGAGCGGCCGATCCAGTTCGCCTGCATCAGCTTCACCTTGGCGGGCCAGTCATCGAGCGTATCCAACGCATCGAGCAGCTCGCCCGAGAAGTCCGAGATCTTGAAGAACCACTGGGTGAGTTCCTTGCGCTCGACCAGAGCGCCCGAGCGCCAGCCGCGGCCGTTCTCGACCTGCTCGTTGGCGAGCACGGTCATGTCGACCGGGTCCCAGTTCACCACGGCGTTCTTGCGGTAGACGAGGCCCTTGTCGAGCATGTCCAGGAAGAGCGCCTGCTGCTGGCCGTAATATTCCGGATCGCAGGTGGCGAACATGCGCGACCAGTCGAGCCCGAAGCCGAGCGGCTTCATCTGCGCGACCATCGTGTCGATGTTCGAATAGGTCCAGTCCTTGGGGTGCCCGCCCGAGGCCATGGCGGCGTTCTCGGCCGGCATGCCGAAGGCGTCAAAGCCCATCGGGTGCAGCACGTTGAAGCCGTTCTGCTTCTTGTAGCGGGCGATCACGTCGCCCATCGTGTAGTTCCGCACGTGGCCGATGTGGATACGGCCCGAGGGATAGGGGAACATCTCGAGCACGTAGTATTTCGGCTTATCGGCCGAGCGGGTGGCCTTGAAGGTCAGGGCGTCTTCCCAGGCGGCCTGCCATTTCGGCTCGATCGTGGCGGGGTCGTAGCGCGACATAATCTCTTGTCCCTCGGAGCGGATGGGTCTTGGCGGGTGATAGGGCAGCCCCCGCCGGACGTCCAGTGCCCGGTCTCCGACAGGAGGGGATGCAGGCGACATTTCCGCAACCTCGGCACCGCAATATTGCCGTGTCTTGCATTACTGTATTGGCCGAAGCCGACACGCATGAAACATTGACCGAATAGTCAAAAAAAGAATGTAGTCCGATGAAAGTCCTTTGTATCCACCAGAATTTCCCTGGGCAGTACAAGCATCTCGCCCCCGAACTCATCCGGCTCGGCCATGAGGTCACCGCGCTGACTCCCAAGGTCAAGGAGCCGACCACCTGGAACGGCGTGGAGGTGCTGCCCTACCAGATCCGCGGCAGCAGCACCCAGGGCATCCACCCCTATCTCACCGACTTCGAGACCAAGATCCTGCGCGGCGTGAGTTGCTGTAACGCGGCGCTTGCGCTGAAGACGCAGGGCTACAGGCCCGACGTGATTCTGGCGCACCACGGTTGGGGCGAGAGCCTGTTCCTCAAGGACGTGTGGCCCGAGGCCCGGCTCGGGCTTTACTGCGAGCTTTACCACCGGACCTCGCCCGACTTCCTGAGCTTCGATCCGGAGTTCGCCAAGGACCTGTCGCTGCGCGACGTCCAGCGGATCCGCATGAAGAACCTCAACAACCGCATGCACGAAGAGGTCATGGACGCCGGGATCAGCCCGACACGGTTCCAGGCGGGCACCTTTCCCGCGGCCTGGCAGGACCGGCTCACCGTCGCCCACGACGGCATCGACACCGATCTCGTCGCGCCGAGCCCCGACGCGCGGCTGACACTGGACGGCGGCGAGGTGCTGACCCGCGACGACGAGGTGATCACCTTCATCAACCGCAATCTCGAGCCCTACCGCGGCTATCATATCTTCATGCGCGCCCTGCCCGAGATCCTGCGCCGCCGCCCGAACGCCCGGATCGTCCTGATCGGCGGCGACGAGGTCAGCTACGGCGCGAGGGCCCCGGACAGCAAGAGCTGGAAGCAGATCTTCATCGATGAGGTGCGCGGACAGATCCCCGATGCGGACTGGGCGCGGGTGCATTTCCTTGGCCGGGTGCCCTACGGGCGGTACCTGTCGATGCTTCAGGTGAGCCGGGTGCACATCTACCTGACCTATCCCTTCGTGCTCAGCTGGTCGCTGCTCGAGGCGATGAGCGCGGGCTGCGCCATCCTTGCCAGCGACACCGCGCCGGTGCGCGAGGCGCTGACCGAGGATGAGACCGGCTGGATGGTCGGTTTCTTCGATCGCGGTGCGCTGATCGACCGGCTCTGCGCCCTGCTCGACGATCCGGCGACCCGCGCCCGGCTCGGCGCGGCGGCCCGTGCCCATGTGCAGGGAACCTATGACCTGCGCCGCCATTGCCTGCCGAAACACGTGGACTGGGTGACCCGCCTCGCCGCGCTGGAGCCGCGCCCGCCGCGCGACTGATCCGCCGCACCCGGAAACGACGAAGGCCCGGACAAGCGTCCGGGCCTTTTCATCTCGGTGGTCGCGATCCGCTGGGGATCAGATCCTGCTGTCGACGGCCCGCAGCTGCCGCGCGCGGGTCAGGATCGCGTCCTCGACCGCATGCACCGCCGAGGCGCTGGCCGGGCCGGAGCGGGTCTGCAGCGACACGTTCAGCGAGCGCGCGTCCAGCGCCGGGTCCGACACGAGGATCGTGGCGCGATAGGCGGTACCGCCGCCCGGGGGCGTGCCATAGCCGGTGGTGATCACCCCGGTGAAGGGATCGACGCTTTCCACCGGCAGGAAGTCGAGCACCTGCAGCGAGGCGGTCCAGATGTACTTGTTCACCGCGCCGACCTGGCCGGCGTCCGGCCTTGCCTTGAAAATGTCCCAAATGGTCGAGTCGGGCGCACCGCGACCATCGTAGATGTCGGCTTCCATGATCTCGTCGGCAGACCGGGTCTGCACTGGCTGGCGGGTCTCGTTCTGACTGCAGGCAGCCAGACCCGCCGCAACCGCGATCAGGGCGCCGGCTTTTGCAAACCGCTTATATTCCATGAAACCAAAGCTCCTGCCCGTCTGCTTCTTTGCTCCTGCATACTCGCCGGGACCGCGTATCACAAGTCGTCAATCCGGCGCTTGGACCGCACGCCGGACGCCGCCGACAGGACCGGCGGGAGCCCGCGGCGGCGGCCCGCAGGGCCCGTGATGTCTTTGTGGCAATTGGGCATCACTGGTTCGCTTCGTGGGCGCCTGACCCAGCGACGGGTTGCCAGAACGACCGGGCCGAGCGCATAGAAGTGGCCATCAAGGCCGGGCTACCCGGATTGGTACGTGCCTTAGAACACATGAGGGAAACAATGAAAAAGATTCTGTTTGCTTCCACCGCGCTGGTTGCAACCGCAGGCGTCGCCGCGGCAGAAGTTACGATCTCGGGCTACGCCGAGATGGGTATCTTCAACCCGAGCACCGAAGATGCTGAAACGCAGTTCTTCACCGACCTCGACGTCACCTTCACCATGTCCGGTGAAGCCGACAACGGCCTGGTCTTTGGTGCCACGATCGACCTCGACGAAGCTGCCGACAACAACAACCCGGGCCGCTTCGAGCGTCCGGAAGTCCAGGGCGGCGAGAATATGTTCGTGTCGTTTGGCGGCGCAACCCTGACCATGGGCGACACCGACGGCGCACTCGACGCGCGCGTTCCGGAGATGGCGCTGGCAGCAGGCTCGCTGGCAGACGACGAAACCGCGCACGCCGGCTTTAACCACATGGATGGTGTGTCGGACCTCGGCACCGTCACCGACACCATCGGCCTCAGCCTCGACGGCCTCGGCGACGGTCAGGTTGCACGCTTCGACTACGCCTACCAAGGCTTCATCTTCTCGGTGTCGGCTGAGCAGGTTGCTCAGGGCGCAGACGCTGAATACGCAGACGGCAGCGACCTCGGCGACACCATCTGGGCAGCCGGCGTCTCGTACGCAGGCGAGTTCTCGGGCGTCGACCTGACCGCAGGTCTGGGCTACCAAGACCTTGAAGACTTCGGTAACGTGACCTCGCTCGCAGTGACCGGTGGCTTCACCAACGGTCTGTCGCTGGGTGCAACCTACTCGACCGCAGACTTCGACGTTCTCAGCGACGACGTCGAGCACTACGGCGTTGCCGTGGGCTACGCCATCAACGCCTTCGAAATCGGCGTGAACTGGGGTACCTACGAAGCTGGCAGCGACTCGACCGAAGGCTACGGCCTGGCAGCCTCCTACGACCTGGGCGGCGGTCTCGTTGCTCAGCTCGGCTACGGTCACTCGGAATACGACGTCGCAGACATCGACACGGACGACAACACCTGGTCGCTCGGCCTGGCAATGTCCTTCTAATCTCTCCTGAGATTAGTCTGATAGGGAAGAGCGGGCTTCGGCCCGCTCTTTTCTTTTGCGCCTGCAACGGGCAGAACGGGCGCAGCGCATCTAAAGACGAGACATCCCCATGCTGCCACTCTCGGCCGCGCGTACGGCCAGCCTGCTGAACTCGGTCCGCCCCGCCCTCGCCAAGGGCAAACTCGGCGAGGCCCGCGCAGCGCTGGAACAGGTGCTGGCCATGGAGCCACGCCGCGGCGATCTCGCCTTCCAACTGGCTCAAATCTGCTATCAGCAGGGCGACCGCGACGCCTGTCTCACCCATCTCGATCGGGCCGTCGAGCTTGCGCCCGATCAGCCTCAGGTCACCGCCCTCGCCATTGCGCGCTACCGCGCCCTCGGCCGTCCCGAGCAGGCGCTCGCAGCCTATGACCGGCAGATCGCGGCTGACCCCAAGGCGATCAAGCCGCGTGCCGACAAGGCGCATTACCTGCAGCTTCTGGGCCGCTTCGACGAGGCCGAGAAGCTCTTTCGCGCGCTGATCAAGCGCCACCCGAACGAGCCCGAGCTCTACCGCATCTTCCTCGCCGCAAAGAAGCTCGCCGCCGGCGATCCGCTGCTGCGCGCCATGGAAAAGCTCTGGGCCCGACGCGATCTTTCGGACCGCCAGCGCATGCACCTCGGTTTCGCGCTGGCCAAGGTGATGGAGGAGACCGGGCAGACGGCAAAGGTCTTCCCCTATCTCACCAGCGCCAACGCCCTGCAGCGCAAGGCCGCGCCTTTCGACAGCGCCGCGCAGGCGCGCGAGTTCGACACCGTGCGCCGCGCACAGATGGGGCTGGTCTCTGCCCCGGCCCTTGAACCGCCCCCCGCCCTGCGCCCGATCTTCGTCACCGGCATGCCGCGCTCGGGCACCACGCTGGTCGAGCGCATCCTCGGCGCCCATCCCGATGTCTCGGCGGGCGGCGAGTTGGGCCACGCGCTGAAGCTTGCCTACGGCTATTTCGGCGCTGGCGCGCAGATGCGCCCCATCGCACAGGAACCGCCCGAGCGGGTGGCTGCCTTTGCCGCGCAATACATGCGCCTCGCCGCCCGCGACACCGGGCGCAACCAAGGGGCGATCACCGACAAATCGATCCTCTGCCACCTGATCTTCGGCCTCCTGGACCATGCGTTGCCCGGCGCGAAGATCATCGTGGTGCACCGTGACCCGCGCGATATCGCCCTGTCGATCTACAAGAACCACTTCGTGACGGGCACTCATCGCTACGCCAACGACCTGTCCGAGATTGCAACGGCCATCAAGCGCTTCCGCGCCAATGTGGCGCATTGGAAAGAAGCCCTGCCCGGCCGCCTGCACGAGATCCGCTACGAGGCGCTGGTCGCTGACCCCGAGCCCCAGGCCCGCGCCCTTGTCGCGGCGGCCGGGCTCGACTGGGATCCCGCCTGCCTTGACACGCAGGCGGCGCAGGGCGCGGTGAAGACGCTCAGCGTCAGCCAGGCCCGCCAGCCGATCTACCGCGGCTCGGCGCAGGCGTGGAAGAAATTCGAAACCGAACTGGCGCCTTTCATCGAGGCCTGGGGAGAGGAACCATGGGACTGAACGACATCAAGGCGCGCATTGCCAAGGCCGAGAAGAAGGCGGGCCGCGCGCCCGGCTCGGCACAGCTGATCGCGGTCAGCAAGGTACAGCCGAACGAACGCGTCGAGGCGGTGCTTGAGGAAGGCCACCGGCTCTTTGGCGAGAACAAGGTGCAGGAAGCTGCCGGCAAGTGGCCGGCCTTCCAGGAGCGCTTCCCCGACGCCGAGGTGCATCTCATCGGCCCGCTGCAGAGCAACAAGGCGCGGCAGGCGATGCAGCTCTTTTCGGCGATCCACTCGCTCGACCGCCCGAAGCTCGCCACCACCCTGGCGCGGCTGGCGCAGGAGGTGGGGCACTGTCCCGATCTCTTCGTGCAGGTCAACACCGGCGAGGAAGAGCAGAAGGCCGGCATCCTTCCCGCCGAGGCCGACGCCTTCATCAAGGAGGTGCGCGGACTCGACCTGCCGCTCAGGGGGCTGATGTGCATCCCCCCCGTGGACGAGACTCCCAGCCTGCACTTCGCCCTGCTGGCGAAGATCGCGGAGCGCAACGGGCTGGACGGGCTGTCGATGGGCATGAGCTCGGACTTCGAGCAGGCCATCGCCTTCGGCGCCACCCATGTGCGCGTCGGTTCGGCGATCTTCGGCGAGCGCGACAACGGCTGAGCCCCGGCCCCGGCACCCCTTCTTCTGGCCGGGAACGTTCCCGGGGCGAAGCGCGCAGCGCCAAAGGGGGGAGGCGCTTTTGGGGGCCTTCCCCTCCCCCACGCGCAGGATAGAGTGCCCAGATGGCAATCCCGGTCGAGACCTTCTTTCTGCGCCCCGGCGATCAGGGCACGCTGCAGGCACGGATCCAGCAGATGGTGGCCGAGGGCGTGCTCTCGGGCAGGTTTAGGCGCGGCGAGAAGATGCCCTCCACCCGGCGGCTGGCGGCGCATCTCGGGGTCAGCCGGATCACCGTCTCGCTGGCCTATACCGAGCTGCAGGCCTCGGACTACCTCGCCTCGCGTGACCGTTCGGGCTATTACATCTCCGAAGGCGCCCCGGAGCCGCCGGACTTTCCCGAGACGCCGCGGGCCGAGCGGGTCGACTGGCAGCGTGCCATGGGGCGGCGCTTCGCGGCGGGGGCGGTGCCCGTGCGACCGTCCGACTGGGCCAGCTATCGATTCCCTTTCATCTACGGCCAAGCCGATCCGAAGCTCTTTGATCACGCCAACTGGCGACTTTGCGCGGTGCAGGCGCTGGGGGCACGCGACTTCGGCGCGCTGACCCAGGATTATTACGACCGGGACGATCCGCAGCTGGTGGAGTTCCTTGCCCGCCAGACCCTGCCCCGGCGCGGCATCCAGGCCAGGCCCGAGGAGATCCTGATCACCCTTGGCGCGCAGAACGCGCTCTGGCTGGCAAGCCAGATCCTGCTCTCGCCGGGGCGGCGGGCGGCGGTGGAGGACCCCTGCTACCCGGCGCTGCGGGTGCTGCTTGGTCAGACCGGCTGCGCGCTCTCGGCCGTTGCCGTCGACGCGCAGGGTCTGCCGCCCGAGGCGGTGCCCGACGGCGCCGACGTGATCTTCACCACTCCCAGCCACCAGTGTCCGAGCGGCGCCACCCTGCCGCTGGAGCGACGGCGCGCGCTGCTGGACCGGGCCCGCGCGCTCGAAGCGGTGATCGTCGAGGATGACTACGAGTTCGAGATGGCCTACCTGCAGCCACCCACCCCGGCGCTGAAGAGCCTCGATGGCGACGGCCGGGTCGTCTACGTCGGCAGCTTCTCGAAGTCGCTCTTTCCGGGGCTGCGGCTCGGCTATCTCGTCGGCGCCGAGCCCTTCATCCGCGAGGCACGCGCCCTGCGCGCCTCGGTGCTGCGCCACCCGCCGGGGCACATCCAGCGCACCGCTGCCCATTTTCTGAGCCTCGGCCACTACGACAGCCTGGTCCGGCGAATCGGCCGCGCGCTTGGGCAGCGGCGGCAAGTGATGGAGGCCGAGATCGCTCGCAATGGGCTGGAGGTGGCAGGCGTCGCGGCGCACGGCGGCTCGTCGTTCTGGATGCGCGCCCCCGAGGACGTCGATACCGCCGAGCTTTGCGCGACGTTGCAGCGCGAAAGCGTGCTGATCGAGCCCGGTGCGCCCTTCTTCCAGCGGGGAGACGGGCCGCGGAATTTCTACCGCCTCGGCTACAGTTCCATCCCCTCGGAGCGCATCGCCGAGGGGCTGCAGCACATCG
This sequence comes from Salipiger sp. PrR003, assembly GCF_010500785.1. NCBI lineage: Bacteria > Pseudomonadati > Pseudomonadota > Alphaproteobacteria > Rhodobacterales > Roseobacteraceae > Salipiger > Salipiger sp. PrR003. The sequence goes on along the minus strand of NZ_JAAGOV010000120.1, from coordinate 155,359 downwards.
CACAGGCGCTTGCACGTCCCCGCAGTCGAGGCTAGGGCTTTGCCCCATGCGGACCATCCGGGATTACCAGTCAACCGAGCGTCGCGACCGCGGCGCCAGCGTCGCCATCGGCAATTTCGATGGCGTGCACATCGGTCATCGCGCGGTGATCGAGCTGGCCCGTGAAAAGGCCGGAGGCGCCCCTTTCGGCGTGCTGACCTTCGAGCCGCATCCGCGTGAGTTCTTCGCCCCCGATGCCCCGCCCTTCCGGCTGATGTCCGCCAAGGCGCGCGCCTCGCGGCTGGAAAAGCTGGGCGTCGAGCGGCTCTACGAGCTGCCCTTCGACGCCGCGCTGGCCGCGCTCACGCCCGAGCAGTTCGCCCGCGACGTGCTGGTGGACGGGCTTGGCCTCAGCCATGTGGTGGTCGGCGCCGACTTCTGTTTCGGCAAGGGCCGCGCGGGCCGGGTCGCGGACCTGCAGCGCTTCGGCGAAGACATGGGCTTCGGCGTCACTGTGGCCGAGCTCCTTGGCACCGCAGGCGGCGAGATCAGCTCGACCGCGATCCGCCGGGCGCTGTCGGAGGGCGATCCGCGCGCGGCCAAGGCGCAACTCGGCCACTGGCACCGGATCGAGGGCGAGGTGGTCGGCGGCCACCAGCTTGGCCGGACCCTCGGTTATCCCACCGCCAACATGAGCATCGACGGGCTGCACCCGCCGCGCTACGGCGTCTATGCCGTGCTGGTGGACGTGCTGACCGGCCCGCACAAAGGCAGCTACCACGGCGTCGCCTCGCTGGGCGTACGCCCGATGTTCGGCGAGAACAGCGCCAACCTTGAAACCTTCCTCTTCGATTTCTCCGGCGATCTCTACGGCGCGGTTCTGTCGGTCGGGCTGGTCGAGTTCCTCCGCCCCGAGATGAAGTTCGACGGGCTCGAGGCTCTGATCTCCCAGATGGACTGCGACAGCGCCGAGGCCCGCCGTATTCTGGACGCCCTATGACCGACCACATCGACCGCAAGGGGCTCACCCCGCGCTTCTGGGAAAAGAAGCCGCTCTCCAAGCTCAATGACAAGGAGTGGGAGGCGCTCTGCGACGGCTGCGGCAAGTGCTGCCTCAACAAGCTCGAGGACGAGGAAACCGGCGAGGTCGCGCTGACCTGCGTGTCCTGCCGCCTGCTCGACGACGAGTCCTGCCTCTGCTCCAACTACGAGATCCGGCACCAGTTCGTGCCGGAATGCATTGTCCTGCGCCCCGACAATATCGACGAACACGCCTACTGGATGCCCGAGACCTGCGCCTATCGGCTGCTGTGGCAGGGCAAGCCGCTCTTCGACTGGCACCCGCTGATCTCGGGCGACCCCGAGAGCGTCCATGCCGCCGGCGTGTCCATGCGTGGCCGCACCGTGCCCGAGTTCGAGGTCGGCGAGGACGACTGGGAAGATTACATTATCGAGGAGCCCACCTGATGTTCTTTGCCTCCGACAATTCCGGCCCTATCCCTCCGCAGGTGCTCGAGGCGCTGACCCGCGCCAACGAGGGCCACACCTCGGGCTACGGGTCGGACGCGCTGTCTGTGCAGGTGGCGGAGCGCATCCGCGATCTCTTCGAGGCTCCCGAGGCGGCGGTCTACCTGGTACCCACCGGCACCGCGGCGAATTCGCTGGCGCTGGCAACGCTCTGCCCGCCCTATGGCACGGTCTTCTGTTCGCCGGTGGCCCACATCCACGAGGACGAGTGCAACGCGCCCGAGTTCTACTCCGGCGGGGCCAAGCTGACGCTGGTCAAGGGCGGCGACCGCATGACCCCCGAGGCGCTGCGCGCGGCGATCGAGGGCGAAGGCAACCGCGGCGTGCACGGGCCGAAGCGCGGCCCGGTGTCGATCACCCAGCTCACCGAGAAGGGCAACTACTATACGATCGACGAACTGCGTGCGCTGACCGCCGTGGCCCGTGAGTACGGCCTGCCGGTGCACCTCGACGGCGCGCGCTTTGCCAATGCCGCGGTGAAGCTCGGCGCCACCCCGGCCGAAATGAGCTGGAAGTCCGGCGTCGACATCTGCGTCTTCGGCGGCACCAAGAACGGGCTGATGGGCGTCGAGGCGGTGGTGATCTTCGATCCCGCCAAGGCCGAGGAATTCGAGTATCGCCGCAAGCGCGGCGCGCATCTCTTCTCCAAGCACCGCTATCTGGCGGCGCAGATGGACGCCTACCTCGCGGGGGACCTCTGGAAAGAGCTGGCGGAGAAGGCCAATGCGCGCTGCGATCAGCTGCTGCAGGGTCTCAAGGGGCTGGGGCTGACGGTGCACAACGACACCCATGCCAACATGATCTTCTTCGAGATGCCGCGCGCGGCGCACCGCAAGGTGCTGGAGGCCGGGGCGGTCTACTACCCGTCGGGCGATCTCGAGGGCGACGATGCCGAGCTGCTCACCGGCCGGCTGGTCTGCGACTGGTCGCTGCAACCCGCGGATGTGAGCGCTTTCCTCGACCTGCTGCGCGACGCTGCCTGACCCCGGCGCGGTCGAAATTCCTTAGAAGACATCGGCAAGAGCCTTCCAAGGCTCTTGCCCTTCAGTTCATCTGGAAGTGCAGCTCGTAGCTTCCGTCGACAAAGGCACCGAAGAGGTCGGGAATGTCCGGGTGTTCGACCGGCTCGCCGGAATAATCTGCGACCAGGTTCTGCTCCGACACGTAGGCCACGTAGAAGCTCTGCTCGTTCTCGGCCAGCAGGTGGTAGAACGGTTGCTCACGGCGCGGGCGCGACTCCTCGGGAATGGCCTCATACCACTCCTCGGTATTGCTGAACTCTGGGTCGACATCGAAGACCACGCCGCGGAACGGGTGCTTGCGATGGCGGACGACCTGGCCCAGATGATATTTCGCGCGCGCTGTGTGCATGTTCACCTCTGAGAACAATTTTTGACATTTTTGCGGCAATAAGTCCAATGCCTTGCCGGGCATCGGAGGAAACACACTGTGAACACCGGGCCGACAGTATGGCAGAGATCCGCCGACCCGAGGTGAAGGAATTGTGATTCCAACGCGGGTGGCTTTGCGGTAAAATCCCTGTCAACAAAAGGCAAAAAGACTTCCAGAAGAGCAGAAAAAAGCGAGAGGCAGATGAGCAGATGGCTTCGCGCGGCGACGCTGGTGTTGTTGGCCGCGTCCTGCGGAGGCGGCGGTGCAGGCCGCGCCCCGAACAATCTAGAAGACGCATGCGCCATCATACGTGAGCGACCCCAGTATATCCGCGCGTTCCGCGACGCGGAGCGCAAATGGGGTGTGCCGGTGCATGTGCAGATGGCGACGATCTATCAGGAAAGCAAATTCATCTCGGACGCGCGGACCCCGTTCCGCTATGCGCTCGGGGTGATTCCCTATGGCCGGCAAAGCTCGGCCTTCGGGTACAGCCAGGCGCTGGACGGCACCTGGGACGAATACCTCAAGGAAACCGGCCGCTGGCGCGCCGACCGCGACGACATCCGCGACGCGACGGATTTCATGGGCTGGTACATGGCCGGCAGCCGCGATCGGCTGGGAATCAGTCTGCGCGACGCACGCAACCAATACCTTGCCTATCACGAGGGCCGGGGCGGCTTCTCGCGCGGGACCTACAACAGCAAGTCCTGGCTGCTGCGCGTGGCCGAAGATGTGGGCAACCGCGCCGTGGTCTACGAGGTGCAGCTGGCCAATTGCCGGCAGGCGCGCCGCTGGTGAGCCAGCGCCAAGGAAACGCGAAAGGCCGGGCACTGCGCCCGGCCTTCTGCGTCTTGGCGATGATGCGGGCCGCGCGGGGCCGCCTTATTTCACCCGATTCACGTCGAAGACGGAGTTCGGCAGCTGCGCATTGCTCAGCGCACCAAGCACGACGGTGGTCTTGGCGCCATTGCCATCGGTGATCACCCATTGCCGCAGCTGCACCGGGTTCGCGGTGAACTTCATCTGGATCGAGCCGCGATCCGGATGCTGCGGATCCTGCGCGGTCACCGTGGTGGCGGTGCCGTCATATCCGTGACCGGTCACCATGCCGGCGCGGCCGAGGTTGACGTTGCGGTCGAGGATGATCGACAGCGGGGTCTGGCTCAGCGGGTAGGTTTCGGGCTGCCCGCCAAGCTTCTTGTCAAAGACATAGACCGCCCCCGCCCAGGCCAGCACGAGCGCCTGGTCCGGCGGATTGTACTCGAAGCGCACCTTGCCCGGGCGCTTGATCGAGATCGTGCCGGTCGAGATCGAGCCGTCGCCGTTGATCTGGGTGAACTGTCCTTTCGCGGACTGGATCGAGTTCAGGTACTGGGACACCTCGCCCAGCGAGAGCTTCTGCGCCGCCGCCGGCAGCGTGGTGAGCACCAGCGCCGTGAGCGCGGCGATGAGAGTGCGGATCATTCTTCAGGTCCTTCTGGCCGTGGTCTGCCCGATTGTCGCACGCCGCGGCGCGGCTATGCGATATCACGCAGGCGTTGAAGCCTATCTAGGGCTTGCGGCGGGGCGATCAAAGCCCCCGCCTCGGCCCGGCGGCGCAGCTCCGCGCAAGACGGGGGACTCCGGCCCCGCCCTGCGGGCGCTTCCCGGGGGTAGGCACACATAGAAGAAGAGGCCCGGGAGCGCGCGCTCCAGGGCCTCTTCTCATTTCAGATACGCAGGTCCCTGAGGGGCCACAGGCGTGGCGCCGGCAGAGCGCTCACTGCTCGGGGACGAGGATCTCGCGCTTGCCGACGTGGTTGGCCGACGAGACGACGCCCTCGTCCTCCATCTGCTCCACCAGACGCGCGGCCTTGTTGTAGCCGATGCCGAGCTTGCGCTGGATGTAGGACGTCGAGCACTTGCGGTCCTTGACGACGATGGCCACCGCCTGGTCGTAGAGCGCATCCTCGCCGTCGGTGTTGCCACCGGTGTTGAGACCCAGCACCGCGTCGATATTCTCGGCCTTCTCGTCGTCCGGGCCCTGCACCACGCCGTTGACGTATTCGGGCGGGCCGAAGGCCTTGAGGTGGTTCACCACCTCCTCGACCTCTTCGTCGCTCACAAAAGGACCGTGGCAGCGGGTGATCCGCGCGCCGCCAGCCATGTAGAGCATGTCGCCCATGCCCAGCAGCTGCTCGGCACCCATCTCGCCGAGGATGGTGCGGCTGTCGATTTTCGAGGTCACCTGGAAGGAGATCCGGGTGGGGAAGTTGGCCTTGATCGTGCCGGTGATCACGTCCACCGAGGGGCGCTGCGTGGCCATGATCAGGTGGATGCCCGAGGCACGGGCCATCTGCGCGAGGCGCTGGATGCAGGCCTCGATCTCCTTGCCCGCAACCATCATCAGGTCGGCCATCTCGTCGACGATGACGACGATGTAGGGCATCTTGCGCGGCTCGAACTCCTCGGTCTCGAACACCGGCTCGCCGGTCTCGTCGTCGAAGCCGGTCTGGACGGTGCGCTTGAACATCTCGCCCTTCTTCAGTGCCTCGGCGACGCGCCCGTTGTAGCCGTCGATGTTGCGCACGCCCATCTTCGACATCTTGCGGTAGCGGTCTTCCATCTCGCCCACCACCCACTTGAGCGCCACGACGGCCTTCTTGGGATCGGTGACGACGGGGCTCAGCAGGTGCGGGATGCCGTCGTAGACGGAAAGTTCCAGCATCTTGGGATCGATCATCACCAGCCGCAGGTCCTCGGGGGTGAGCTTGTAGAGCAGCGACAGGATCATCGTGTTGATCGCCACCGACTTGCCCGAGCCGGTGGTGCCGGCGATCAGCAGGTGCGGCATCTTGGCGAGGTTCGCCACGACCGGATCGCCGCCGATGTCCTTGCCAAGCGCCAGCGGCAGGCGCTGGGTGCCGTTGTCGTAGTCGCGGCTCGACAGGATCTCGCGGAACGAGACCATCTCGCGCTTGTCGTTGGGAAGTTCGATGCCGATCACCGAGCGGCCCGGCACGGTCGAGACCCGCGCCGAAAGCGCCGACATCGAGCGCGCGATGTCGTCGGCGAGGCCGATGACACGGCTGGCCTTGAGGCCCGGCGCGGGCTCGAGCTCGTACATGGTGACCACGGGGCCGGGGCGGACCGAGACGATCTCGCCCTTCACGCCGTAGTCGTCGAGCACCGATTCCAGCATCCGCGCGTTCTCTTCCAGCGCCTCATCCGAGAGTACGTGACGCTCGATGTTCTCTGCGCTGGCCAAGAGGTGCAGCGGCGGCAACTCGTAGTCGATGGTGTTCTCGGTGAAATGCAGCGCCGGCTGTGCCTCGGCCTGGGCGCGGCGCGAGGGCTGCATCGGTTTGGGCTCGGGTTTCTGCACCACTTTGCGGGGCTGGGCGACCGGAATCTCCGGGCGTGAGGCGCCATCGCTGGACCAGCTCTGGACGTAATCCTCCTCGTCGCCCTCCTCGTCGAGGTCGTAGTCGCGGGACGCGGCCTCCACGTAGGCATCGCCGTAGCCATCGTCATCGCCGTCGGAGGTGAAATCGTCCGAATAGTCGTCCTCGGCGAAATCTTCCTCGGCAAGCGGCTGCGCGGCGTAGCGATCCTCGGCGCGGGGCCGGGCCGCCGGAACGGGCTGCGCGCCATAGGCCGCAGAGGCCTCGTCGCCGTAATCGTCAAAGTCACGGTAGTCATCGAAGCCCTGCGCGCCTGCACCGGCCTCTGCCAGAGCGTCATAGGGATCCTCTGCGTGGGTGAAGGGCGCGGGCCCCGAGGTCTGGGCATAGCCCTGCCGCGCGGCGAGGTGCTCGGGCGCCGGCGGCACGGCCCGCGAGGCGGAGAGCGGCGGCTCGGGCGGCAGCTCCTGTGCCGCATGCGCGGCGGTCAGCGGCGGCTCGGCGCGCAAGAGCTGCGTCGGCTTGTAGATCAGCGGCGCCGGGCCACGGCCACGGCCCTTGGTCAGCGGCTTGCTAGGGTCCTCGGTGCGGCTCGAACTGCCGAAGGAGGGCATGGAGGGACGCCGGCGGCTCTTCACCGCGTGGGCGATCTTGGCGCGGATCCGGTCCTCGCCATTGTCGGGTTCGATCGGCAAGAGCTCGACCTCATCGTCATAATAGGGTTCGGGATCCGGCTCGACCCGGCGGGTGATGCGGGCCAGAAGGCCCGGCTTCTTCACCGGCTCGGGTGCCGGGCGCGGGGTGGGTGCTGGGGCGGGCGCCGGTGCGGCGGCCTGCTCCCATGCCTGCATCTGCGCGTAGGCATAGGCATCGTCCTCGTCGAGCAGCTCGGGCTCTTCGGGTTCCAGCTCGAGCGGCGGCGGGGCGGCTCGGCGCACCCGCGAGACCGGGCGCGGCGCCTGCACCGGTGGCTCGGGATCATAGTCTTGCGGGTCGTAGTCCTGCGCGTAGTCCTGCGCCTGCTCGGTGTCGCCATAGCGCGTGGCGGCCCAGGCCTCGGCCTCGGCGGCTTCCTCGGCGCGGCGGGCGCGGCGGTCGGAATGGGCGGCCTGCGCCTTGTGCGCGGCGGCCATGGCGCCGCCGGCCCCACGGCCCAGCAGGTTCAGCAGCGAGGCATAGGACATGATCAGCCCGACCAGCAGGAACCGCGCAACGTTCTGCAATTCAAACTTGGTGAAGCCCAGAACGAACGCCCCCAGCGCAAGCAGGCCCGCGCCCAGAAGCACGGTCAGCAGCTTCAGCCCGAAGCCCGCGCTCAGCGGCAGGATGCCAAGCGCCGTGCCCATCATCATGTCCCCGAAAAGCCCGCCGAGCCCGAAGCTGTGGGTCCATTCCGGGCCGGTGGTGAGCCCGGCGGCATAGACCGAGGCCAGCGCGATCCAGATCGGCGCGAAGACGACGCGCGAGAGCGCGCGGTCGTCACCGCGGTGCAGGGCGAAGCGCACGCCCCAGACCAGCAGCACCAGCGCGATCCCCCAGCTGCCGAGGCCGACGATCATGAAAAGCGGCGCGGCGATCGAGGCGCCGAGCCGGCCGAGCCAGTTCTGCACCGGCGCGTCGGTGGCCGAGAGCCACGACGGATCGTCCGGCGTGTAGGACCCGATCATCGCCGCCGCCAGAAGGCCGAGAACGATCAGGGCGATGCCGCCGAGCTCCCTGCCCCGCTTCTCGATCGCGGCCTGCATGTTGCTGTCGAAGAGCGGGTCACGCCCTTTCACCTGATATGCCATCGCTCGCCTCGTCGTTTTTTCTTATTGCCCGTACAGGCAGTCCCGGATTCGGGTCAGCCCGCGCTCGGTTTCCTCGCGGGGGGCCACCAGTGCCACGCGCAGGAACCCCTTCCCCGGATTTCCCGCCTCGGTGTCACGCGACAGATACGCGCCCGGCAGCACGCGCACGCCGGTCTCTTTCCAGAGCTTCAACGCCGCGGCCTCGCCATCCTCGACCGGCAGCCAGAGGAAGAACCCTGCCTGCGGCGGCATGTAGCCCGGCACGTTGCCGAAGATGCGGTCCGCCAGCTCGAACTTCTCGAGATAGAGGGCGCGGTTCTCTTCCACATGCGTCTCGTCGGCCCAGGCCCGCTCGGACACGCGCTGCACGGGCAAGGGCAGCGGCGCGCCGGCAAAGGACCGGTGCTGCTTGATCCGGCGCAGGCTCTCGGGCCCGCCCGCCACGAATCCCGAGCGCAGCCCGGGCAGGTTCGAGCGCTTCGACAGCGAGTGGAAGATCACCACCCGCTCGGGATCGGCGCCCATCTCGCTCGCCACCTGCAGCGCGCCCATTGGGGCCTCGCCGCGATAGATCTCGGAGTAGCACTCATCCGCGAGGATCTGGAAATCATGTTTCTCGCCAAGCGCGATCAGCGTCTTCCAGTAGCCTTGGTCGGCCACGGCGCCCTGCGGGTTGGCGGGCGAGCAAAGGTAGACCAGCGCAGTGCGGGCGAGAACGTCCTCGGGCAGACCCGCGATGTCGGGCAGATGGCCGGTCGCCTCGGTCGCGTTCACATAGACCGGCTCGGCGCCAACCGAGAGGCCGGCCACCGCATAGACCTGGTAGAAGGGGTTTGGCATCACCACCAGCGGTTGCTGGCCGTTCTTGGTCTCCGGGCAGAGCGCCATGGCGGCATTGTAGAGCCCCTCGCGGGTGCCGTTCACCGTGCTCACCTGCGTGTCGGGATCGACCGTCACGCCGTAGCGGCGGGCGATCCACGCGGCGATGGTGGCGCGCAGTTCCGGTGTGCCCTCGTTGGGCGGGTATTTGCCGAACTCATGAACCGACTCGGCCAGCACCTCGCCGACGAACGCCGGGAAGGCGTGCTTCGGCTCGCCGATGGTCATGTGGATGACCTCGCCGCCGGGCTCTAAGGAATCGAGCAACGCCCGCAGGCGCGGAAACGCGTAAGCCGGAAGGTTCGAAAACCGTTCGGGGAACATGCCAATACTGCCTCTGTAAGTCGGGATCGTAAGCGCCCCGTTTGCGCCAGAGGATACGCAAGGCAACGGGCTTCGTCTACCGCAACTCCACGCGGCGCGGGGGGCGTGGCAGAAATGTCGCAGCGCCGCAAAATTTTTGGCGCGCGGCGGGGCCAGGGAGAATTCCAATGTCACCCCGGCGACTTAGCGCGGCCCTGCCGTGACGGAGGTCAGACGCGAAGGGGGCGAATCCCACCGCTCGCCACGCCGGGCAGCGGGCCCGGCGCGGGCTTTGACGGGCCCTTCCCGCCTCAGGCGAAATACGCGCGCAGCATCCGGGTATAGATCGCCTTGAGCTGGGTGATCTGCGCCACTTCGACGTTCTCGTCGACCTGGTGCAGCGTCTTGCCGACGAGGCCGAATTCGACCACCGGGCAGTGGTGCCGCACGAAGCGCGCGTCCGAAGTGCCCCCCGTGGTCGAGAGCACCGGGGTGCGGCCGGTCTCAGCCTCGACCGATTTCGCCACCAGGTCCGAGAGCGGCCCCGGCGGGGTCAGGAAGGCCTCCCCCGAGATCTTGATCTTCAGCTCCGTGCGGGTGCCGAACTCGGCATCGACCTTGGCCGTCTCGGCGCGCAGCCAGTCCGAGAGCGAGGCGCCGCTGTGGGTGTCGTTGAAGCGGATGTTGAGGGTGGCGCGGGTTTGCGCCGGCACGACGTTGGTTGCCGGGTTGCCGGTGTCGATGGTCACCACCGCCAGCGTCGAGGGGTCGAAATGATCGGTGCCCTCGTCGAGCACGTGGCTCGAGAGCCGGTCCATCAGCCGCGCCATGGCCGGCATCGGGTTGAGCGCGCGGTGCAGGTAGGCCGAATGGCCCTGCTTGCCGGTCATGGTGAAATGCGCGTTCATCGAGCCGCGGCGGCCGATCTTCATCATGTCGCCCATCTCTTCGGGGCAGGTCGGCTCGCCGACGATGCAGATCGACATCTTCTCGCCCTCGGCCTCCATGTAGTCGAGCAGAGCCGTGGTGCCATCCAGCGCGTCCCCCTCCTCGTCGCCGGTGATGGTCAGGACGATGGCGCCCTCGGGCGGGGTCTCTTTCACGAAGTCCACCGCCGCGGCGGCGAAGGCGGCGACGCCCGACTTCATGTCGGTCGCGCCGCGCCCGTACATGATGCCGTCTTTCACCTCGGCGCCGAAGGGATCGACGGTCCAGGCGGCGAGATCGCCCACCGGCACAACGTCAGTGTGACCGTTGAAACCGAAGGTGCTGGCGTGGCCCTTCTCGCCCCAGCGGGCGAAGAGGTTGGACACCCCGCCCCGATCGACCCGGGTGCAGGCAAACCCCGCCGCTTCCAGCAGGCCCTGCAGCAACACCAGCGCGCCGCCCTCCTCGGGGGTAACCGACGGGCAACGGATGAGGTCGGCGGTAAGCTGAACGGGATCGGTGGTCATGAGCGCATCTCCGGGCGTGGTTTGCCCTTGGCTACCGCGCGGCGCGCGCGCGTGCAAATGCGATGGCGGCGGCGAAGAGAAGAAGGGGGCTCTGCCCCCGCCGCCTGCGTCGGCTCCCCCTGAATATTTATGTCCAGGCGAAGAGGCGGGCGCGGCGGCAAACCCGGCGGTTGCCGCAGTGGTGAGCCCACGAGAGAATCGCGATGACGCTGCCAGCCGCCCATGCTACGGCTGCAGCATGAGCAAATTGCCTTCGAAAGCCGAGATCCTCGACTGGATCACGGCGCACCCGACCCAGACCGCGAAACGCGACATCGCCAAGTCCTTTGGCATCAAGGGCGCTGCGCGGATTGACCTCAAGCGCATCCTCAAGGAGCTCGAGGCCGAGGGGCACCTGGAGAAACGCCACAAGACCTACCGTGACCCGGACCGGCTGCCGCCGGTCTCGGTGCTGCAGGTCAGGGCGCCGGACGAGAATGGTGATCTTTTCGCGCAGCCACTGGAATGGCACGGCGAGGGCGTCGAGCCGATCGTGCTGCTGGTCCTGCGCGCCTCCGACCCAGCGCTCGGCGAGGGCGACCGCATCCTTGCCAAGCTGCAGGTGGTGCACGAGGCCGACCACAACTACGAGGCGCGGCTCATTCGCAAGATCGGTGTCAGCCCGCGCAAGATCGTCGGCATCTTCCGCAAGGGCCCCGAGGGCGGGCGCATCGTGCCGATCGACAAGGGCGCCGACAAGGAATGGCTGGTGGCCCCCGACGCCATGGGCGGCGCCAAGGATGGCGAGCTGGTCGAGGCCGAGCAGGCCGGGCCGCGCGCCTCGCGCATGGGGCTGCCGAAGGCGCGCATCGTGATGCGGCTTGGCGATCCCTCGGAACCCAAGGCGGTCTCGCTCATCGCCATCCACCAGCACGGCATTCCCGACGACTTCCCGGCCAAGGTGCTGGAAGAGGCCGACCGGATGAAGCCCGCGGGCCTCAAGGGCCGCACCGACCTGCGCGAGCTGCCGCTGGTGACCATCGACCCCGCCGACGCGCGCGACCATGACGACGCATGCTTCGCCGAGCCCGACACGGATCCGAAGAACCCCGGCGGCCATGTCATCTGGGTCGCCATCGCCGACGTGGCGCATTACGTGCTGCCGGGCTCGCAGCTCGACCGCGAGGCCAAGAAGCGCGGCAACTCCAGCTACTTCCCCGACCGCGTCGTGCCGATGCTGCCCGACCGGCTGTCGGGTGACCTGTGCTCGCTGCACGAGGGCGTGCCGCGCGCCTGCATCGCCGTGCGCATGGTGATCGACGCCGAGGGCAACAAGCGCTCGCATGAGTTCCAGCGCGGGTTGATGCGCTCGCCCGCCTCGCTGAACTACGCCGAAGTGCAGGCGGCGATGGACGGCCAGCCCAACGACAAGACCGGGCCGCTTCTGGAGGATGTGATCCGCCCGCTCTACGCAGCCTACAACGCGCTGCGCGCCGCGCGAGAACGGCGCCAGCCGCTCGACCTCGAGCTGCCCGAGCGCAAGATCGTTCTGGCCGAGGATGGCACCGTGGCGTCGGTCAACTTCGTCGACCGGCTCGACGCGCACAAGTTGATCGAGGAGTTCATGATCCTCGCCAACGTGGCGGCAGCGGAGACGCTGATCGCCAAGCGCACACCGCTGCTCTTCCGCGTGCACGAGGAGCCGCCGGTCGAGAAGCTCGAGGCGCTGCGCGAGACCGCGCTGGCCTCGGGGCTGACGCTGGCCAAGGGGCAGGTGCTGAAGACCGCGCATCTCAACAAGCTGCTGCACGACGCGGCGGGGCGCGAGGACGCGGAGCTGATCAACCTCGCCACGCTGCGTTCGATGACGCAGGCCTATTACAACCCCGAGAACTTCGGCCACTTCGGCCTGGCGCTGCGCAACTACGCGCATTTCACCTCGCCGATCCGCCGCTATTCGGACCTCATCGTGCACCGCGGCCTCATCACCGCGCACGGTTGGGGCGACGACGGGCTGAGCCAGGAGGACATCGAGCGCCTGCAGCAGACTGCCGAGCACATCTCGGACACCGAGCGGCGCTCGATGATGGCCGAGCGCGACACCACCGACCGCTACCTTGCGGCCTACCTGTCGGAGCGTGTCGGCGCGGAATTCGGCGGGCGGATCAGCGGCATCGCAAAGTTCGGGGTCTTCGTGAAGCTCGACGAGAGCGGTGCCGACGGGCTGGTGCCGATCCGCAACCTCGGCAACGAGTTCTTCCACTTCGACCGCGACGCGGGCACGCTGATGGGCGCCGACACCGGTACGCTGATCACGCTGGGCCTGCGGGTGCGGGTGAAGCTGGTAGACGTGACACCGGTGACCGGCGGCATCGGGCTCGAGCTGCTCGAACTGGCGGGCGAGGCGGTCGAGGCCCCGCGCCACCGCAAGCCCGCGGGCTACGGGCGGTTCAAGAAGACGCCGGGCGGCAAGGGCGGGCCGAAAGGCAAGGGTGGCAAGGGCAAGGGACCCGCACGCCGCAAGGACGTGCAGGCCCGCGCCAAGGACGCCAAGACCGCCCGCAAGGTCAGCCGGACACGTAAATCCGATCGTTGAGCGGCGCGTAGAGCGTCTCTCGACCGCGCGCGACGTAGTCCATCAGCGACTGCCGCGCGCGGAGCGCCCGGCGCAGCGCTGTCTCGCCGGGCAGCCGGTCGATCATGCTCAGTACCGGCAGCACAGAGGCATCGGCCGCCGAGGGCCGCGCGCCGAAGAGCCACGGCCCCTCGCCCAGCACGGCGACCAGCGCATCGAGGTCCATTTCCGCCAGCGTGCAGCGGTCCTCCTCCGAGTAGCGCGCGATCCCCTGCCACGTCATGCCCTGCCGCTGGCTTTCCTGCACCTTGGCCTCGAGCCCGTCGGGCATGTCCTTGAACACATGCGGGAAGAACTGCGGCCAGACGCGGGCGTCGAGCCAGCGATCGTGCACCAGCTGCAACCGCAGGCTGTCCTCGGCCAGGCGCATCACCGCATGGGCCATGCCGCGCGCGGCACCGTCGAAGCCGGGGAAGACGTCCGCCCCCTGCGCCTCCAGCCAAGTCTGGATGAGCGCGCTGTCGGGCACCACGCCCTGCGGCGTCTCCAGGACCGGCAACTTGCCATAGGGCCCCTCGGGTATCCGCAGGAATCGCGGCTGCCAGTCGAGGCCGGACATTTCCAGCAGGATCATCGCCTTCACGCAGAAGGGACTGTTGGACGGCTCGCCGAGCGCGGGCGGTAGAGAAATCAGGGTCAGCATGGAATGGGTCCTTTTCGGGACTTGGAGGGAAGGAAGTGCCGGCGCCTCGGACCCTAGCCGGCGCTCTTGCCGAAATCTGTCAGGACGGTGCAGGATGATGCGGCCATGTCCCGGACCGAACGCCTCTTCCAGCTCATGCAGGCCATGCGCCGCCTGCCCTCCCCCGTCACCGCCGCCACGCTGGCGCAGGAGACGGGGGTGTCGGAGCGCACGCTCTATCGTGACATCGGGTCCCTGCGCGGGCTCGGCGCGGTGATCGACGGCGAGGCCGGTTATGGCTTCACCCTCATCGAGGACCCGCACCTGCCGCCGCTGTCGTTCGACGAGGACGAGCTCGAGGCGCTGGTGCTGGGGCTGCGCGAGGTCGAGGCGCTGGCCGATCCGGCGCTGGCCCATGCGGCGCGCAATGCGCTGGCAAAGCTGCGCGCCCGCCTGCCCGAGCGGCAGGCCCACCAGCTGCGCCACGCGGTGCTGACTGCCCATCGTTTCTCGCCCCCTGCCGAGCCCACCATCGACGCCGCCCGGCTGCGCTGCGCCTGCCGGGAAGAGCGGCACATCCGCTTCGACTACCGCGACGCGCAGGGCGCGGCGACGCAGCGCGAAGTGAAGCCGTTGTCGCTGCTGCTGCTCGACAATTCGCATTGCCTGATCGCCTGGTGCCTGCTGCGCGCCGACTACCGCACCTTCCGGCTCGACCGGATGGCCGGGATGGAGGTGCTGGAGACTTCCTTCCGGCCCGAGCGCGTGCCGATGCTGCGCGGCTTCATGGCGCGAATGGAGGCCGAGAGAGGCAGCTGCGCGATCCGGATTTGAGCCCCCCGTCCGCAATCTCTTGCCGATTGCGTGAATTGTGATCGCGGCCCCTCCTTCGCAAATCGCCCTGCACGCGGTAGCCTTCGGGACAACAAGAACACGAGCAGCAGGTGACCCCAGATGAAACGGAGCCTTTCCGGCCTCGCGCTGTGCCTGATGGCCACGCAGGCCTCGGCAGACCGCCTAGACGACTTCACCGCCCCGGTGATCTCGCAGCGCCCGGCGCTGCGCCCTCTCGCCTTTGTCGCGGCGGAGCCCGCGCAGGTGGTCCCCGCCAGCGAGGTGCAGCAGGAGTTCGCCCGCTGGCTCACCAGCTTCCGCGCGCGTGCCCGCGCCGAGGGGATCAGCGAGCGCACCCTCGACGTTTCGCTCCGCAACGTCGCGCTCGACACCGATGCACTGCACAAGATCAACAATCAGGCGGAGTTCACCAAGACACTCTGGGCCTACCTCGGCTCGGCTGTGTCGGACACGCGCATCGAGAACGGCCGAGCGGCGCTGGCGCAGCATGACCAGCTTCTGCGCCAGATCGAGTCGCGCTACGGCGTCGACCGGCAAGTGGTGCTGGCGATCTGGGGCATGGAAAGCGCCTATGGCAGCCATCGAGGCACGCATCCGGTGATCCCGGCGCTGGCGACGCTGGCTTTTGGCTCGCGGCGGGGCTCTTTCTTCGAGGGTCAGCTGATCGACGCGCTGCACATCATCCAGAACGGCGACACCAGCCCCGAGCACATGACCGGCAGCTGGGCCGGGGCGATGGGCCACACGCAGTTCATCCCCTCCTCCTACCGCGCGCTGGCGGTGGACTGGACCGGCGACGGCAAGCGCGACATCTGGTCGGACGACCCCGCCGACGCGCTGGCCTCGACGGCGCATTACCTTGCCGAAAACGGCTGGATTCACGGTCAGCCCTGGGGGGTCGAGGTGCAGCTGCCGCGTGGCTTCGACTACGAGTTGGCGGGCAGCACGGGCCGCATGCCCTCGGATTGGGCGCGGCTCGGCGTGGTCGGCATGGACGGACGCCCGGTACAGGACTTCGGCTCGGCCCGGCTGCTGCTGCCGGCGGGACACAGGGGCGCGGCCTTCCTGACCTTCAAGAACTTCAAGGTGATCTCGCGCTACAATGCCGCCGACGCCTATGTGATCGGGGTCGGGCACCTGGCCGACCGGATCATGGGCGGCGCGCCGATCCGCGCCAGCTGGCCCGATGACGAGCGCGCGCTGACCAGCGACGAGCGCAAGGAGCTTCAGGTACGGCTGAGGCAGGCGGGCTTCGATCCCTCAGGGGTCGACGGGCGCATCGGTCCGAACACGATCAAGGCGCTGCGCGACTACCAGCGTGCGGTCGGCGTGGTGCCGGACGGCTATGCGTCGCTCGAGGTGCTGCACCGGCTGCGGTAATTCAGCGGCACCCCGCGCCGCAGCTCTTCACCAGCGCCCTCACCTGGCGGGCGCTGGGACCGGGCCAGCGGTTGGCGTTGCAGGGGTCGGCGATCAGCACAAGCCGGCCCTCCTCGCGCTTGAGCAGCGCCGCCATGGGGCCGGTCCGAGCCTCGCCGCACCATGGGCCGTAGCAGGAAACGCGCAGGGTGATGCGCTGGTCGAAGGGGCGGTCGAAGCCCGCCCGCCCCAGTGCCCAGCCCCAGAAGCGCGCGGGCACTTCGCCCGAACTGCGCGGCACCGGTCCGGTCTCGAGCATGCCGTTCACCGCGATCCACTCGGTCTGCTCGGACTTCGCCGCGCGCACGTCGCGCGCCACGTCCGGCGGCAGGCACTTGAGCGCAAAGGCCGGACTGGCCACACCAAGCAACAGAACGAGGAACAGGAACGCGGTACGGATCACAGCTTCTCCCGGAAGGCGGCGATGACCTGTTCGTAAACGGGGCGCTTGAAGGGCACGATCTGGCCCAGAACCTCATCCGCCGGCAGCCAGCACCATTCCGAGAACTCGGGGTGCTCGGTCTGGATGTTGACCTGCGCATCCTCGCCGTGGAAGCGCAGCAGATACCACTTCTGCTCCTGCCCCTTGTAGCGGCCCTTCCAGATGCGCGGCACGATGTCATGCGGCAGATCATAGCAGAGCCAGCCCTCGGTCTCGGCCTCGACGGTGACCAGCGAGGGGCTGACGCCGATCTCTTCTTCGAGCTCGCGCAGGGCCGCTTCTTGCGGCGTCTCGCCCTCGTCGATCCCGCCCTGCGGCATCTGCCAAGCGGGCACTTCGCTGTCGAGCCGCTGGCCGACGAAGACGTGCCCGGCGGCGTTGACCAGCATCACGCCGACGTTGCGGCGATAGGGCAGCGCGGCGATTTCTTCGGGGGTCATGGTCTTCATCGGAGGCTCCTTGGTTTGCGGCGCACGCTAGCGCCGGTTCGGGAATTTTGGAAGGGACGACCCGTCTGGCCACGAGCCGAAGCCACCGAAAGCCCCCCACGGAAAAAGGCGCGCCCCGCGGGACGCGCCTTTGCCAGTCCCGGAAACCCGGAAACCTTATTTGTCAGCCGCCTGCGCCTGCTGCATGAGCGCCTGCTCGTCGCCGAGAACGCTGAGGCCCTTGAGGATGTCGATCGCATAGGCCAGCTGGTAGTCGTCCTGGCGCAACTTGGCGGCTTCCTCGGCCTTGGCGCGGTCCTCTTCAATCTGGCGGACCTCGTCCTCGGTCAGGCTGTCGTTATCCAGCGCGCCCCGCAGGTCGGCCTCGGAGCGGCCGAAGCCGGGCACGGTGTCCTCTTCACTCTCCGGCTCGGGCGGACGCTGCTCGACGACGATGTCGGGCGAGACGCCGAGCGCCTGGATCGAGCGGCCCGAGGGGGTGTAGTAGCGCGCGGTGGTCAGGCGCATCGCGCCGTCGCCCCGCAGCGGCATGACCGTCTGCACCGAGCCCTTGCCGAAGCTCTTGGTGCCCACGACGACGGCGCGGTGGTGATCCTTCAGCGCACCGGCGACGATCTCGGACGCCGAGGCCGAGCCGCCATTGATCAGCACCACGATCGGCTTGCCGTCCGACAGGTCGCCCTCGGTGGCATTGTAGCGCTCGCCGTCGGCGGCGTTGCGGCCCCGGGTCGAAACGATCTCGCCCTTGTCGAGGAAGGCGTCGGCGACCTTGATCGCCTGGGTCAGAAGGCCGCCCGGGTTGTTGCGCAGGTCGAGCACGATGCCGTTGATCTTGTCGATGCCGCCCGCGGCCTCGACCTCCTTGGCCAGCCCTTCCGAGAGGTTGGGGAAGGTCTGGTCGTTGAATGTGGTCACGCGCAGCACCACGCTGTCGCCCTCGCGGCGGGTGCGCACGGCGGTGAGGGTGATCGTGTCGCGGATGATCGAGATATCGAAGGGCTCGTCTTCACCCTCGCGCACCACGGTGATGACGATCTCGGAGCCAACCGGCCCGCGCATCTTGTCGACCGCCTCGTCGAGGTTCAGCCCGAGAACCGACTCGCCGTCGACATGGGTGATGAAATCCCCGGCCTGCACGCCGGCCTCGGCGGCGGGGGTGCCGTCCATCGGCGAGACGACCTTGACGAAGCCGTCTTCCTGGGTGACCTCGATGCCAAGCCCGCCGAATTCGCCGCGTGTCTGCACGCGCATGTCGGCGGCATCGTCGGGCGGAAGGTAGCTCGAATGCGGGTCGAGCGAGGTCAGCATCCCGTTGATCGCGGCCTCGATCAGCTTCTTGTCATCCACTTCCGACACGTATTGCGCACGGATGCGCTCGAAGATGTCGCCGAAGAGGTCGAGCTGCTCGTAGACGCTGGTGTTCTTCTCGGCTTCCTGGGCCAGCAGCGGGCCGACGAACTGCGTCGTCGCCACCACGCCTGCCACGGTGCCGCCCAGTGCGGCCATCAGAAACTTGTTCATCCTCAGATCATCCCTTGTCGCTGGCGAACCATTCTAGCGGGTCCACGGGCGCGTCGCCCTCTCTTACCTCTATATACAGGGTCTCCGTGCGTCCAGCGCCGGAACCTTCACGTGACGGTGACGCCCCATCGCCTGCTGCATCTCCCATCAGCCCGACGGGCGCGCCCTCGGAAAGGATTTCCCCCGTCGCCGCATAGGTCTCGTCCAGCCCCGCGAGGACGATGAGCAAATCCGGCTGCGGCTCGAGAATGGTCACGAGGCCATAATCAAGCAGCGGGCCGGAGTAGCGCACGGTGGCGGCAGTGGGCGTGGTGACGATGGCCTGCGGCAGCGTGGCGATCACGATGCCGGGTCGCGAGACCCCGGCGGCATCCGCCTCGCCCGCCGCGCGCAGCACCTGCCCGCGCACCGGCATCGGCAGGCTGCCGCGCCGCGCATCCACGGGTGGCAGCCGGTTCGGCGCCTCGACCTGCGAGATGTTCGACAGGCCCGAGGCAAAGCCCTCCAGCGTCTCGGTGGCCGCGATGAGGATCGCGGTGCGCACCGGGTCCTCGGTGAAACGCATCGGCAGGTCGGTGCGGTCGGCCACCGCCTGACTGAGTTCGGTGCGCGCGGCCTGCACACCGGCCAACCCCTCGCGCAGGGTTTGCGCGGCGCTTTCCTGCAGGGTCCGCAGCTGCGCCACCTCGTCGAGGTCGGAGCGCAGTTCGCGCGCCTCCTGCGCCAATCCCGGCGTCACCGCCGACAGCAGCATGCCCGCCCGCGCCGAGCCGACGGGCCCCGCCGGATGCAGCAGCGCCTCGGGGGCCGCCGTGCTGCCGAGGCTCGACAGCACGCCCAGAAGCTGCGCCACCTCGCCCTCCTGCGCGGCAAGCCGGCGGCTCAGCTCGGTCTCGCGCACGGCCGCGTCCCGGAGCCCGTCGCGCAGGGCGGCAAGCCCGTCCTCATAGGCCTCGACAGTGCGGGTCAGCGCCTTGACGCGGTCGCGCGCCGTGTCCGCCTGCCCCAATTGCACAGAGGCCGCTTCCAGCGCCCGCGCCGCGGCACGGGCGGCGTCCCCCGGAGCCTGCGCCAGCGCCGGACCCGCCATCAGGCAGAGGATCAGCGCGGCGGCTCTCATTTGTCGATCAGGCTCGTCCCGGTCATCTCCTCGGGCTGCGGAAGGTTCATCAGCTGCAGCAGCGTCGGAGCGACATCGGCGAGGATGCCGTCATGCACCGTCGCGCCCTCGGGCCCGCCGAAAAGGATCACCGGCACCGGGTTCGTCGTATGCGCGGTGTGAGGCCCGTTCGTCTCGTCGTCCCACATGGTTTCGCAATTGCCGTGATCCGCGATGACCACCATGGCGCCACCGACCTTCTCGAGCGCCGCGACCACCTTGCCGAGCCCGTCGTCCACCGCCTCGCAGGCCTTGATCGCCGCGTCGAGATCGCCGGTGTGACCGACCATGTCGGGGTTGGCGAAATTGGTGACGACGAGGTCATAGCCCTTCTCGATCGCCGCGACGAAGCGCTCGGCGACCTCGGGTTCGGACATCTCGGGCTGCAGGTCGTAGGTCGCCACCTTGGGCGACTTGGGCATGAAGCGGTCCTCGCCTTCCTCAGGCGTCTCCTTGCCACCGTTCAGGAAGAAGGTGACATGGGGATATTTCTCGGTCTCGGCGAGGCGGAACTGCGTGAGCCCGTGCTTGGCCACCCATTCGCCCAGCGTGTTGACGATCACCCGCTTGGGATAGGCGGTGGTCATGTAGGCGTTGTGCTTGTCCGCGTATTCGACCATGCCGAGCAGCGCCGAAAGCTCGGGCTTCTCGCGCTCGAACCCGTCGAAGTCCGGCGCGCCGATGGCCGCGAGGATCTCGCGCGCCCGGTCGGCGCGGAAGTTGAGGCAGAAGAAACCGTCGCCCGCCGTCAGCCCCTCGTAGCCGCCGATCACGGTCGCCGGGATGAACTCGTCGGTCTTGTCATTGGCGTAGCTCTGGGCAACGGCGGTGACCGCGTCGGGGGCGGTTTCGCCCTTCCCGCCCACCATCGC
The DNA here is from genome assembly GCF_010500785.1 of Salipiger sp. PrR003. Taxonomy (NCBI): domain Bacteria; kingdom Pseudomonadati; phylum Pseudomonadota; class Alphaproteobacteria; order Rhodobacterales; family Roseobacteraceae; genus Salipiger; species Salipiger sp. PrR003. The sequence continues at coordinate 134,699 of NZ_JAAGOV010000120.1, read as the reverse complement.
CTCATAGGCCGTCTGCACCCGCTCCCAGCGGTTGTCGCGGTCCATGGCGTAGTAGCGACCGATGACGGTGCCGATGCTGGCGCCCTCGGGCAGGCTTTCGTCAAGATCCTTCACGAAGCCTTCACCCGACTTCGGCGGCACGTCGCGACCATCGGTGATCGCGTGCAGCACCACGTCGAGGCCCTGATCGACCAGCAGCTTCACCGCAGCCTTGATGTGGGTGATGTGACCGTGCACGCCGCCGTCCGAGACGAGGCCCATCAGGTGCGCGCGACCGCCCGCCGCCTTCACCTTGGCGGCGAAGTCGAGGATCGCCTCGTTCTTGAAGAAGGAGCCGTCCTCGATCGCGAGGTCGATCTGGCCGAGATCCATCGCCACCACCCGGCCCGCGCCGATGTTGGTGTGGCCCACTTCCGAATTGCCCATCTGGCCGCTTGGCAGGCCGACCTCGGGCCCGAAGGTGACCAGCGTGGCATGCGGGCATGTGGCGTAGAGCCTGTCCATCGTGGGGGTCTTGGCCAGCGCCGGGGCGTTGTACGCCGTCTCGTCGCGCAGGCCCCAGCCGTCGAGGATGGTCAGGACAACGGGTTTCGGAGTGGTCATGCTCAAACGCCCTTTTTCTCGCGAGGTTGTCGCAGGTGTAGCAGGGCGGCGCGGCGATGTGGAGAGCCGCCGCGGGCCGGGCTCACCCGAAGATCAGTTTCGGCACGAAGAGCGAGATCTGCGGCAGATAGGTGATCAGCAGCAGCACCAGGATGTTGACCACGACGAAGGGCCAGACCCCGGCAATGATCTGCGACACCGGCTTGCCCAGAGTCGAGGAGGCCACGAAGATATCCAGCCCGAAGGGCGGCGTGATCATCCCCAGCGAGATGTTCAGCGTGACGATCATGCCGAAGTGCACCGGGTCAATCCCCAGCGACTGCGCGACCGGGAAGAGCGGCGGCACCAGCACCAGCAGCGCCGAGTTCGGGTCGATAAACATGCCCGCGACGAAGAAGCAGAGGTTGGCCACCATCAGGAAGGTGATCCAGCCCGCATCCACCGACTCCAGAAGGCCGATGATCGAGTTCGGCACCTGCGCCAGCGTCACGAAGAAGGAGATCAGCCCGCCCATCGCCAAGAGCACGAAGATGATCGCGGTGTTGATGGCGCTGCGCTCGGTGATCTTGAACAGGTCGTTCCACGTCAGGCTGCGCAGGATGAAAGCCTCGACGACGATCGCATAGACCACGCTGACCGCCGCCGCCTCGGTGGGGGTGATGACGCCGGAATAGATGCCGCCAAGGATGATGACCGGCATCCCGAGCGCCCATTTCGCCTGCCAGATGGCCCGCAGACGTTCGGACCACGCCACGCGCGGCTCGCGGGTCACCCCACCCTTGCCGGCCTCGAGCCAGACAAAGAGCGCGAAGGCCAGGCCAAGCACCAGCCCCACCGCGAGCCCGCCGGCAAAGAGCCGCGAGATCGAGGTGCCGGTCATCCAGCCGTAAACGATGAGCGTGATCGACGGCGGGATCAGCAGCGAGGTCTCGGCGCTGGCCACCAGCAGGCCGAGGCTGAACTTCTCCGAGTAGCCGGCCCGGCGCATCTCGGGGTAGACCATCCGGCCCATCGCCGCGACCGTCGCCGGGGCCGAGCCCGAGACCGCGCCAAAGGCCATCGAGCCGCCGACCACCACGTGTCCGATGCCGCCCCGGGTATGGCCGACCAGCGCCTTCACCACGTTGACCAGCTGCGCGGCAATCTGCCCCGCCCCCATGAGGTTTGCTGCGAAAATGAAGAAGGGGATGGCCAGCAGCGTCGTGTGGTCTATGCCACCGACGATCTTCTGCACGATCGCCGGGTCCGGCAGCCTGGCGTAGAAGAGCTCCTTGTAAGCCAGCGCGGGCACGCCCAGCACCAGCAGCATCTCGAAACCGGCAAGCAGCAGCAGCGCGGCGAGGAGGACGATCAGGATCAGCATCACTCGGCCTCCGCCTGCGCCGCGAAGCGGTCGATGACGCCGAAGAGGCTCAGCCCGTAGCGCAGCGCCAGCAGCAGGAAGCCGATGACCGGCGCCAGATAGATCAGCCCCATGGGGATCCCCAGCGTCGGCGAGGTCTGGCCGGATTTGAGCACGAACTCAACCATCTGTACGCCCAGCCACGCCACGTAGAGCGAAAAGAGCAGCCCCACCGTGTCGATGACCCGCAAGAGCCAGCGCCGCGCGGGTTCGGGCAGCTTGTCGCGCAGGTTGGTGATGCCCACGTGCTTGCCGCGCTCCAGCGCGAGGCCGAGCGCGAGGAAGACCAGGAAAAGGTTCATCAGCCGCACCGCTTCCTCGATCCAGGCAAAGCGGCTGGCCATCGTGCCGCCGAATTCCCGCACCACCACCGAGCCGAAGAACAGCGCCACCATGGTCAGGAACAGCACCACGAGGATCGTGCGCTCGACCCTTCGCAGCAAGTTGAGGAATGTCATGGGCGGTCTCCGGATCAGCGGTCGGGCGGCGGCTTGCAAAGAGGCGCCCGGAGAACCGGGCGCCCTGTAAGGTCTTGGTAAGTCAGGTCGCCCCGCCGGGCACGGACTTATTTGGCAGTGGCCGTCTCGTAGGCGTCCAGCAGCGTCTTGCCGGTTTCACCGGCCATGGCGACATAGGCTTCCGAGGCCGGGCCCCAGGTCAGCTCGCGCAGCTCGGCACGCTCTTCGGGCGAGGCGACGCGGACGTTGGTCCCCGAGTCCTTGATCACCTGCAGCGCCTCTTCGACGGCGGCGGCCTTGTGGGCGGTCAGATCGGGGATGACCTCGGCGAAGGCGTCCTTGATCACGTCCTGATACTCGGCCGGCAGGCTCTCCCAGAACATCGGGTTGAACAGAACCACGTCTTCCATCGCGCCGTGATCCGAGATCACCACGTTCTCCTGAACCTCGTAGAACTTCATGTTCTTGATGGTGTCGAGCGGGTTCTCCTCGCCGTCCACGACGCCGGTCTGCAGCGAGGTATAGAGCTCGCCGAAGGGCAGCGCGATGGCCGAGGCGCCCAGCGCGTTGAACTGCTCGATGAGGATCGAGCTGTCCATCACCCGGAACTTCTGGTCGGCAAAGGCGGCGAGATTGTCGAGCGGCTTGTTCGAGGTGAACTGCTTCTTGCCATTCGGCCAGAGCATCAGCGCGACCATGCCCTTGTCCGAGAAGGTGTCCAGCAACGCCTGGCCGAAGGGGCCCTCGCGCAGCGCCTGCGCCTCGGCGGCGTCCTCGGGGATCAGGTAGGGGATGTCGAGGATCGAGACCGCCGGGTTGAAGCCGCCAAGGAAGGCGGCCGGGGCGACGGTGCCCTCGATGGTGCCGAGTTGCACGCCCTCGTTCATCTGGCGCTGGTTGCCCAGCTGGCCCTGCGGGAAGATCTGCAGCTCGACCGCGCCTTCGGTGCGCTCCTTGACCAGCTCGGCGACTTTCTCGAGGTGCACGTGGCGGCTCTGCGCCGTGCTTTCGAGATGGCCGATCTTGGCCACGAACTCCTGCGCCGAAGCGCTGCCAGATGCGAAGGAAAGCGCGAGCGCAAGCGCGGCGCCGGCAAAGCGGGTCATGACCATGCGGGGTACTCCAGAATTTGCAACGCCACTAGCTATCGGCGGCGCGGGGTGCAAGTCAAAGCGAACCGCCTATACGGAAGGCGGTCCCGATGCATCAGCCTGTTTCTTGAGCGCACCACCGCGCCTGCAGGGTCAGAGCGGGGCGCGATCCAACGATCGCTCCCCCGGCTGCCGCGGAAGCCGGGCAGAAAAAAGCGGCCCGCTCATGTTTGACGGGCCGCAGTGAGATGCACTCCCCTCTCAAAAAAGTGCACCTATCTCATTTCGCGCGCCTGAGCCGGGTCAGCGGCGCCGAGATCCGGCGTCCCGGCGGCGGCACCCTGGCGAGATCGCAATGGGTCGCCAGCCACTTTTCACATTGCTCCACCAGCGCGCAGCCGCGGCAGGCGGCCACCATCACCTGATATTCCTCGGGCCGAAGCCGCCCCGTGTCGATCTGCTCGGCAAGGTTGAGGCCCATGACCCGCGCCACGCTGCGCGCCATCCAGAAGTGCCGTGCCTGATCGCCCAGCATGATTCACACCTCGTTCCGGAGTTCATCCCGCAACATCTTGAAAGGACGCCCGTTCATACAGTCTTCGGGCCAGACGCGCGCGCCCTCCCCTTCGGCCTGTATACCGGCCCGGTGGTCGAGCCAGCGCGCGCAGCCCTCGGCCCAGAGACAGGCCCGGCAGCGCCGGACCATTCCGGCCCAGTCGTCCTGCGGCAGCACCCCGCGGCGCTGTGCCTCGGCGAGATCGACACCGGTGGCCCGGGCCATGCGCTGTACGCGCCAGTAATGGCTGCGCTCGTCGCCCAGCGGAAAGGGCCTCGGGCCGCGCAGCATGTTGGCCGAGATCATCGCGCTAGCGTCCGGTCAGATCGCGAAAAAGGTCGGCGTTGCGGCAATAGCCCGGCGTGGCCGCCGCGATGCCATCGCGCGTGGCGAGCCAATGCTCACAGTCACCGGGCTTGTGGCAGCCGGTGCAGGCCAGCACCGCATCCTCGAGACCGGCAAAGCTCAACCGTCCGCGCATCATCTGCTCTTCGAGGTCGACGCCGAGCGCTCCGGCCATCTGGTCGACGAGACCGGCATGACGTTTGAAATCCTTCGCTCCAGGCATGGCTCTTCTCCCTTGTTGGCGGCCTTTTCGGCCTTGCCTCGGGACAAGACTACCACCTCAGGGCGGCGGCCCCCTTGATGCACATCAACGTCAGACGCCGCCGCCGGCCCGATACGCCTCGCTCGTGCGCCGCACGGTTTCGATTCGTTCGCTGTTCGGCGGGTGGGTCCCGAGGAAACGGTTCCCCGGATCCGGCAGACGCTCGAAGAACCGCGCGCCGCGAATCGGATCAAAGCCGCTGCGCAGCGAGATCACCGTGCCCAGTTCGTCCGCCTCCAGCTCGTAGTTCTTGGTAAAGGTCCGCGCCCCGACCGAGGCGCCGAATTCCTCGGCCGAACGCACCGAAGCCTCGTCCGCGCCGGTCATCGCGGCGATGCCCGAGAAGATGATCGCGCCGATGGCAGCATCCTCCTGCACCCGGTCGAGGTGTCCGAGGATGTGATGCGAGGCCTCGTGGCCCATGACGAAGGCCAGTTCGTCGGCGTTCTGCGCCTCACGGATCAGCGCGAGGTTGAAGGCCAGAACCGGCCGCCCCTGGCTGTCGCGGGTCTGGAAGGCATTCGGCGTCTCGTCGGGGCGGTCGTCGACGACGATCAGGAAATCGCAGTTCGCGCCGCCGCGGGTGAAGTTTCGGCACTGGCTCTCGGCGACCGGCTCGACACGGTGGACAACCTCGGTGAACTGCCGTGCGGCGCGGGATTCGCCCCCTCCAGAGAAGGGATCGTTGCGACCCGAGGGCACCGAGGAAACAGGCGCCACGGCACAGGCCGAAACAAGGGCCGAGGCAAGGACGAGGAAAACGGGCAGAAGTCGGCGCATGCGGAAGGTCGCTCCGGTTCGGGTCATGGATCGAAGGATAGGCGGCGGCGCGCCCCGGCGCCAGTGCAGCGCGCATAGAGTGGCATCTTTGTGCTTTTTGCGTGGGCCCCGCGCCGCCGCCAGGGGCTGGTACATTTTGTGGATTGCGCGCCGCGTGAAGGCAGGTCTAGGCTGGGTTCATGTTCAGCATCGAGCACGAATTTGACGCCACCGTGGTGACCCTCGTCGACGAGGGCGAGCCGCATTTGCAGGAAGACGTGATCGTCTCGAGCTTCGAGGAATGCGTCACGGTCGAGCAATACGATCCGCGCACCGACAGGGTGAACAAGATCACGCTCTCGATGACCCAGATGCGCGATCTCGCCGCCGCGATCAGCCTGCCCGAGGGCGTCTACACTAGGCAGGGAGCCGACGAGGAGGAGTGATCACCCCTCCACCCGGAAGGCCTTGTCCCGTGACGTTGCTCCGCGGACCAGCGTGAGCCGCGACTTCGGCACCCCCAGCGCCTTTGACAGCAGCTTGATCACCGCCTCGTTGGCCTTGCCGTTTTCCGGAACGGTGGTGACGTAGACCCGGATCTGCCCCTCCTCCTCGCGGATCTCGTTGCGCGAGGCCTTGGGCGTGACGCGCAGCTCCAGCACCGTACCCGGCGCAGCGAGATGGGAAAGGTCGGACTTGGCCATGGCGGGGCTCCTCGTGCGGCTGCCCGTGCTCATATCAGCCCGTCGCAAACCAGACACCCCCAAGTCGGCGCCGACTGCCTTCGGCCTGTCTCAGGGCACACCCCTGCACCGCAACCGGTTGAATCCGCGCCGCCAAAGCCTGACATAGGGGGCAACTGAATGAGGAGACGGCGATGCCCACCCCCAACCCGCAGGCGATGGACTTCCTGCTCAGCCGGCGCTCGCGCCCGGCCAAGACGCTGACCGGCCCGGCACCCGACCGCGCGGCGCTCCTGCCGTTGCTCACCGCCGCCGCGCGCACGCCGGATCACGGCAAGCTCGAGCCCTGGCGCTTCATCGTGCTGGAGCGCGGCGCGCTTGACCGCATGGCGGAGGCCGTCGCCGCTCGCGCTTCCGCATTGGGCATCGACGAAGACCAGGGCGCCAAGGCCCGCGCCGCCTTTGCCGATAGCCCGCTCTGCGTCGCGGTGATCGAGGTTCAAAAGGAAAGCCCCAAGATTCCGCCGCTGGAGCAGACCTATTCCGCGGGCGCCGCCTGCCTTGCCCTGCTCAACGCCGCGCTGGCCTCGGGCTGGGGCGCGAACTGGCTGACCGGCTGGGCCTCGCACGACCGCACTTTCGTCGCCGAGACGCTTGGGCTGGCCGAGAACGAGCGCGTCGCGGGCTTCATTCACATCGGCACCGAAACTTCGGCCCCGCCGGAGCGCCCGCGCCCCGACCTCGAGGCGATCACCACCTGGATGGACGCATGATCCCGGCATCCTTTCTTGCCGCGATCGGCCAGATCGGCGATCCGCGCTTCCGCTCGGTTCTGCTCAAGGGGCTCGGCCTGACGGTCGGGCTCTTCGTGCTCATCTACTTCGTCTTCGTCACCGTCGTTGGCTGGCTGGTCGGCGACACTGTCTCGCTGCCCTGGATCGGCGAGGTGACCTGGGTCGACACCGCGATCAGCTGGGGTGCGGTGCCGCTGATGATGCTGCTCTCGGTGGTGCTGATGGTGCCCGTTGCCTCGGCGATCACCTCGTTCTTCCTCGACGACGTGGCGCAGGCGGTCGAGGACCGACATTATCCCGCGCTCGGCCCGGCGACCGAGGTAAGCTGGGGCGAGGCGCTGCGCGACACGCTGAGCTTCCTTGGCGTGCTGATCGGGGCCAACCTCGTGGCGCTGGTGCTCTACATCTTCTTCGCCCCGCTCGCGCCCTTCATCTTCTGGGGGCTGAACGGCTTCTTGCTGGGGCGGGAGTATTTCACCCTCGCGGCGATGCGCCGGGTCGGGCGGGAACAGGCCGCCGTGCTGCGGCGCCGCCACCTCGTGACGATCTGGATCGCGGGGGTGCTCATGGCGCTGCCGCTGTCGGTGCCGCTGGTGAACCTGCTGATCCCGATCCTCGGAGCGGCGACTTTCACCCACCTCTACCACCGGCTGCAGGGCGAACGCCCCGCGCGCTAGGCAATCAGGCTAGAAAGCCGGGGCTGGCGGGGTCACTCGCCAGCCGTCAAGGGCGGGCCCATCCGGTTGAACATCCAGCCGTCGATGTCCCGGACCGAGATCATCCCGCTGAAGATGATCCCCGCGAAGATTCCCCACAGGACAACCGAAATGCCGGTGGTGATCCAAGCCTTGCGCTTGAGGTTGTGCACCTCGGGGCTGCCAGCGTGGGTGCCGGGCACGATCTCGCCGAGGTCCCCCTGCGTCTTCAGCCGCACGGGAATCACGCAAAGAAAGGTCATGAACCAGATGACCGCGAAGAGCACGATGCCGGAAGTGATTGCCATGATGTGTCCTCAGACCTGTTCCAGCTCGACGAGCGTGCCTTGGAAATCCTTGGGGTGCAGGAAAAGCACCGGCTTGCCATGCGCGCCGATCTTCGGCTCGCCATTGCCCAGCACCCGCGCCCCCTGTGCCTTGAGATGGTCGCGCGCGGCGAGGATGTCCTCGACCTCGTAGCAGACGTGGTGAATGCCGCCCGAGGGGTTCTTGTCGAGAAAGCCCTGGATCGGCGACTCGTCCCCGAGCGGGTAGAGCAGCTCGATCTTGGTGTTGGGCAGCTCGATGAACACCACCGTCACGCCATGGTCCGGCTCGTCCTGCGGCGCGCCGACCGCCGCGCCCAGCGTGTCACGGTACATCGCCGAGGCCGCCTCCAGATCGGGCACGGCAATGGCGACATGGTTGAGACGACCGATCATGACACTCTCCCTCGAATCCTCGCGTCGCCCGGTTATCGCGCGTGCGGCCCCTGCCCCGCAAGCCGGGTGCGTCCATTAACCGCCCATTAGCCAAGGCGGGGCACGATGGACTGGCGCGGGCGTCCCTTCTCGGCCCCGCCCGACCGCTCTATCGAGGAAGGCCAGATGACCGACAGCGACATGACCGACAGCAACCGCAACACGCCCTTTCCACCGCGCCCCACCGCCACCCGGCCCCTGCTCGGCATGACGATCCTCGCGGTGGAAGACAGCCGCTACGCCTGCGATGCGCTGCGTTTGATGGCCCTGCGCAGCGGCGCGCGGATCCGCCGGGCGGACTGCCTGCAGGCGGCGCGACGCCACCTGTCGCTCTACCGGCCAACCGTCGCGGTGATCGACCTCGGACTGCCCGACGGATCGGGTGCGGGGCTGATCGCCGAGCTGGTGGCACGCAGCCCGCGGTTGCCGGTCATCCTCGGCATCAGCGGCGATCCCTTTGCCGAGAACATGCTGCGCGCCGCCGGGGCTGACGGTTTCCTCGAAAAACCGCTGCGCAGCCTGCTCGCGTTTCAGAACGCGATTATCGCCGCCCTGCCCGACAGCCGCAAACCCGGCGGCATCCGGCTCGTCTCGGACGACCCGATCACCCCCGACCCGCTGGCCTACCAGGACGACATCGCCCATGCCGCCGCGCTCTTGCAAGAGGCCGGAGAGCCCGGGCTCGCCGACTATATCGCGCAGTTTCTTGCCGGGCTGGCACGCAGCGCCGGGGACAGCGCGCTCGAGGCTGCGGCGCGGGCGCTGGCCGCGGCGCGGGCCGAGCGGCGCCCGACGACGCAGGCGCTCACGCAGCTCTCTGCCCTGTTGCACCAGCGCATGGCGACCCGCATAGCGATCTGAGCCCTCCCACCAGACGGAACCCGCGCAGCTCTCTCTGCGTTGCCTGCGCAATCGCCATCTGCACGCGGAGAGCTGCCATGACCTCGATTTACGACGCCATCAAGAAGGACCACGAGACGCATCGCGCTCTGCTCGAGCGTATCGACGAGACCACCGGCGACAGCCCCGAGCGCCGCGAGGCCTGGAACACCTTCTACCGCGACATCAAATCCCACTCCGCCGCCGAGGAAGAAGAGTTCTATTCCGAGCTGATGCAGCACACCTGGGGCCAGGACGCCGCCCGCCATTCCGTGCATGAACACGCCGAGATGGACGAGATCCTCGAGGAATTAAACGAGATGGACATGTCCTCGCCCGGCTGGCTGACGCGCTTCCGCACGCTCAAGCATGATTACGAGCACCACATGGACGAAGAAGAGGAGGACGTCTTCGCCCGTGCCCGCAAGGTCGTCGGCGAAGAGGACAATGATGCCTACGGCCAGCGCTTCCTTGACCGCAAGAAAAAGGAGTTGGGGCTGATCGAGGAGAAGAAGGAAGATCACCTCGAGGACTGACCTGCGCGCTTGGAACAGTGCCGCGCCGGAGGGGGCCCGAGCCCCCCGGCGCGGCTGACTGGTCCGTCTCAGCGCGCGCCGGGGCTAGACCAAGCTCCGCAACGTCGAGGCAATCGGGCGCCTTCCCCAGCGTCGAATCGTTCCATTTTTGTTCGCGCCCTGCCATAGAGCGTAAATGCCTCGCGCGGGGCGCGAAAGCCGCGTGACATTTGCTCGATCTGGGGGCTATATTTCGACGATGACACAAAGCGCCGCGCAACATCTGTCCGAGTTCCTTGGGGACGACCGGTTCGCCACTGTGATGGCCGATCCGCCTTGGCGGTTCACCAACCGCACCGGGAAGGTCGCCCCCGAACATAAGCGCCTGGCGCGCTATCCCACGATGACGCTCGAGGACATCTGCGCACTGCCGGTGGCCGACCACCTGCAGGACACGGCCCATTGCTACCTCTGGGTGCCCAACGCGCTGCTGCCCGAGGGGCTTCAGGTGCTCAGCTCTTGGGGCTTCGAATACAAGTCGAACATCGTCTGGCACAAGATTCGCAAGGACGGCGGTTCGGACGGGCGCGGTGTGGGTTTCTACTTCCGCAACGTGACCGAGCTGCTGCTCTTCGGAACCCGTGGCAAAAGCGCTCGGACCGAAGCAGCGGGGCGGCGCCAGGTCAACATGATCCAGACCCGCAAGCGCGAACACTCGCGCAAGCCCGACGAGCAGTACACGCTGATCGAGAGTTGCTCGAAGGGGCCCTATCTCGAAATGTTCGGGCGTGGCGTGCGCGAGGGCTGGACGGTCTGGGGCAACCAGGCCGATGCCGACTACAAGCCGACCTGGAAAACCTACAGCTACAATTCGAGCGTCGCGGCGGAATAACGGGCGCCCGCCCCAGGGCTCTGCTCGACGTCTGGCGAGCTTTGGTCGCTTCTGAACATTTCCGAAGCGCCGGAGCTTCGGGACGTCAGCCCGACAGGATCGCGTCCGGCAGGCCGATCAGCACCAATGGGCAGGGATTGCCGACGCCGCGGCGGACGCGCTCGTCGAGCTTAGACCAATGGGTGGTGGCAGTGCCGAACTTGTCGCCGACGAACTTGCGGGCAAATGCCTCGGGGAAGGACACGCCCCTGGCGACCTGCGCCTCGACCGCCGCGCGCTGCTTGGCAGTGCGGTCGCCAATACCGAGCCTCTGCAGGTCTTCTTCCGATTGCAGCCCCTGCGCCTCGAGCCAGCCGCGGATGCGTGGCAGCATGCGGTCCTGCAGCGAAGACCCGCGCGTCACCACGATCCCCAGCGAGATCGCCGACTGTGCGTGCAGGCGCTGGAAGTTCTCGAGATCGCGGTCGAAGAACGGGTCCTTGTTGTTCCACTCGATCTCGAGTGCGAGCCGCCCCGCCCCGCCTCGGCGCACGTGGTCGATCTCGTGTGAGATCGCCTCGCGCTCGACACCGTCGACGATGGTCTGGACAAGGAAGTTGTGCTTGGCCCAGCCGCGGGCGGCGAGCGCGCGCCGCAACCGCTGGGTCTGACCCGACTCGCCACCGCCGCCGGCGATCAGCTCCGACAGCTCGATGCTGAACTCCGAGAGCGTCTCGACCAGCTCGGCCGTCTCCTCGGGGAAATCGACGCTCAGGATCGCCGCGGCATGGTTGCGCACTTCGACATCGAAGCCGCGGGATCTGAGCGTCTCTAGCACCGGAACTTCCCCTGCGGTCACTCTTGCGGGATGACCCGCAGGGAGAGTTCCATCAGCTGGTCCGAGGCAGGCACGGAAGGCGCCTGCATCATCAGGTCCTCGGCGCGCTGGTTCATCGGGAACATGATGACCTCGCGGATGTTCTGCTCGTCCGCCAGCAACATCACGATCCGGTCGATGCCCGCCGCGCAGCCACCGTGCGGCGGGGCGCCGTAGTGGAAGGCCTGGAAGAGCGCGCCAAAGCGGTTCTTCACCTCTTCCTCGCCGTAGCCCGCCAGTTCGAAGGCCTTGAGCATGATCTCGGGCTTGTGGTTCCGGATTGCGCCCGACACCAGCTCGTAGCCGTTGCAGGCCAGGTCATACTGGTAGCCGCGCACGTCGAGCGGATCGCCCATCAGCGCCTCCATGCCGCCCTGCGGCATCGAGAAGGGGTTGTGCTCGAAGTCGATCTCGCCGGTCTCGTCGTCCTTCTCGTAGATCGGGAAGTCGACGATCCAGGCGAAAGCGAAGCGGTCCGTCTCGGTCAGGCCCAGCTCGGCACCGATCACGTCGCGCGCCTTGCCCGCCACGCGCTCGAAGCTCGAGGGCTTGCCGCCGAGGAAGAAGGCGGCGTCACCGACGTCGAGCCCAAGCTGCTGACGGATCGCCTCGGTGCGCTCCGGACCGATGTTCTTGGCGAGCGGGCCGGCGGCCTCGATGCCCTCGCCCTGGTCGCGCCAGAAGATGTAGCCCATGCCAGGCAGACCCTCTTTCTGGGCAAAGGCGTTCATCCGGTCGCAGAACTTGCGCGATCCGCCGGTGGGCGCGGGGATGGCGCGGACCTCGGTACCCTCCTGCTCGAGCAGCTTGGCGAAAATCGCGAAGCCAGAGCCGCGGAAGTGCTCGGAGCAGTCCTGCATCTTGATCGGGTTGCGCAGGTCGGGCTTGTCGGTGCCGTACCACTTGGCCGCGTCGCGGTAGGAGATCTGCGGCCATTCGCCGGGCGCATCGACCTTCCGGCCACCGCCGAACTCTTCGAAGATGCCCGCGATCACCGGCGAGATGGTGTCGAAGACGTCCTGCTGCTCGACGAAGCTCATTTCCATGTCGAGCTGGTAGAAGTCGGTCGGCGAGCGGTCGGCGCGCGGATCCTCGTCACGGAAGCAGGGCGCGATCTGGAAATACTTGTCGAAGCCCGACACCATGATCAGCTGCTTGAACTGCTGGGGGGCCTGCGGCAGCGCGTAGAACTTGCCCGGGTGCAGGCGCGACGGCACGAGGAAGTCGCGCGCGCCCTCGGGCGAGGAGGCGGTGATGATCGGCGTCTGGAACTCGCGGAAGCTCTTGTCCCACATGCGGCGGCGGATCGAGGCGACCACATCCGAGCGCAGGGTCATGTTGCGCTGCATGCTCTCGCGGCGCAGGTCGAGGTAGCGATAGCGCAGGCGGGTCTCTTCGGGGTATTCCTGCTCGCCGAAGACCATCAGCGGCAGCTCGTTCGACGCGCCAAGCACCTCGATGCCGCGCACGAAGACTTCAATCTCACCGGTCGGCAGCTTGGGGTTCACCAGCTCGGGGTCGCGGGCCTTCACCTCGCCGTCGATGCGGATGCACCACTCCGAGCGCACCTTTTCGACCTCCGCGAAGGCGGCGCTGTCGGGGTCGCACAGGACTTGCGTGATGCCGTAATGGTCGCGCAGGTCGATAAAGAGAATGCCGCCGTGATCGCGGATGCGGTTCACCCAGCCGGAGAGACGCACGGTCTCGCCGACATTGGCCTTGGTCAGATCTGCGCAGGTATGGCTGCGATAGGCATGCATGGCTCTTGCCCTTCGGAAACTGCTGGAAAGTTAGGCGCCGATACACCGCTAGAGCCGCGGGAAGTCAAGGGAGGCCCACGGTATTTGCCATATTTCGTTCATGTTGTAACGTCTGGGAACCTTTTTGCGATTCAGGGCGTTTTTACCCGTTTTTTGCACTTCACGCAGTTAAGGGGGGCCGGCATGTGGCAGACCTTGCTCGAACGGATATTGAAAAGACTCATTGTCGAAGGGCGCTTGCGGGTCACCTGGCCTGACGGCACCTGTCGTGATTACGGACCCGGAGCCGGTCCGGAGGCCGAGGTCACGCTCACCGAGGACAGCATCATCGGCGAGCTTTGTACGAACCCTGTGCTGGCGCTCGGCGAGGGGTACATGGACGGCAGAATCGACTGCCCGCCGCACCGGCTCTACGCTTTCGTCGCTCTGCTGGTGCGCAATCAGCAGTCGGGCAAGATGCCCAGCTGGTTCTCGGCCATGGACAGGATGCGCGTCGCGCTGCGTGGCATCGAGCAGCGCAACAACCCGCTTCGCTCGCAGACCAACGTGCAGCACCATTACGACATCTCGGATGATCTTTACCGGCTCTTCCTGGACAAGGACATGCAGTATTCCTGCGCCTATTTCACCGATCCGGGCATTTCCCTCGAGGCCGCGCAGAAGGCCAAGAAGGACCATATCGCGCACAAGCTGCTGCTCAAGCCCGGGATGAGGGTGCTCGACATCGGCTGCGGCTGGGGTGGCATGGCGCTGACGCTGGCGCGCGACTACGGCGTGCATGTGACCGGGGTGACCCTGTCCGAGAACCAGCTCGCCACCGCCAGGCGCCGCGCCGAGGAAGCCGGGCTCGCCGACAAGACCGACTTCCGTCTGCTCGACTATCGCAAGATCGCGAACCGCTTCGATCGGGTGGTCTCGGTCGGGATGCTCGAACACGTGGGCTTCCCGCACCTGCGCGAGTATTTCGCCAAGGTGCAGGAGGTGCTCGCGCCGGACGGCGTCGCGCTCATTCACACCATCGGGCACACCGCCCCGCCCGCGCCGACCTCGCCCTGGCTCGACAAATACATCTTCCCCGGCGGCTACGTTCCCAGCCTCTCGGAAGTGTCCGCCGCGGTCGAGAAGTCCGGCCTTTGGGCCACCGATGTCGAAGTGCTGCGTGGTCATTACGGGCCGACGCTGAACCATTGGCGCCGCCGCTTCGAGGCAGCGCTGCCGAAGGTCCGCGACCTGGGTTACGACGAGCGGTTCATCCGCATGTGGCGCCTCTACCTCGTGGTCTGCGAGGCGGCCTTCGAGGAAACCCGGCAGGGCGTTTTCCACGTGCAGCTGTCGCACAAGCAGTACGCCGTGCCGACCACCCGGGACTATCTCTACGGGGACCGCGAACAGGAAATGCTGCACGCCGCGCAATAGGGGCGCGCAGCCGAACGGCTCACCCACCCGGGCCGCCCCCTCGGCCCGGCGCTTGCTGTTGAAATTCGGGCAAGACTCCGTGACCCTTGGGCAACGTGGCGTCACGCTCCGGCCACGCCGCTGTCACGTCGCTGTCGCCGCCATTTGCTTTGCAGAGGAAAACAAGGCGGATCTGGGGTTGCGTGGGCAAAGCTTCTGTCTATAACGCACGACAATTTGCGGGGAGCGGCGACTCCGTCGCGCGCTGCCCCCTGCCCGACCGCGACTGACATCACATGAAGGTGCCCCATGCCTAAAAGAACCGATATCAAATCCATCATGATCATCGGGGCGGGGCCCATCATCATCGGGCAAGCCTGCGAATTCGACTACTCCGGCGCCCAGGCCTGCAAGGCGCTCCGGGAAGAAGGCTACCGGGTCATCCTGGTGAACTCGAACCCGGCCACCATCATGACCGATCCCGAGCTCGCCGATGCGACTTATATCGAGCCGATCACCCCTGAGGTCGTTGCCAAGATCATCGAGAAGGAGCGCCCCGACGCGCTGCTGCCGACCATGGGCGGCCAGACCGGCCTCAACACTTCGCTGAAGCTCGAGGAAATGGGCGTGCTCGAGAAATTCGGTGTCGAGATGATCGGCGCCAAGCGCGACGCCATCGAGATGGCCGAGGACCGCGCCCTGTTCCGCGAGGCGATGGACCGCATCGGGCTCGAGAACCCGCGCGCGACCATCGTCACCGCGCCGAAGAAGGCGAACGGCAAGGCCGACCTCGACGCCGGCGTGGCCATCGCGCTTGAGGCGCTGGAAGACATCGGCCTTCCGGCGATCATCCGCCCCGCCTTTACCCTCGGCGGCACCGGCGGCGGCGTGGCCTACAACCGCGAAGACTATATGCATTATTGCCGCTCGGGCATGGATGCCTCGCCGGTGAACCAGATCCTCGTCGACGAGTCGCTGCTCGGTTGGAAAGAGTATGAAATGGAAGTCGTCCGCGACAAGGCGGACAACGCGATCATCGTCTGCGCCATCGAGAACGTCGATCCCATGGGCGTGCACACCGGCGACTCGATCACCGTGGCTCCGGCGCTGACCCTGACCGACAAGGAATACCAGATCATGCGCAACGGCTCGATCGCCGTGCTGCGCGAGATCGGGGTCGAGACCGGCGGCTCCAACGTGCAATGGGCGGTGAACCCCGACAACGGCCGCATGGTTGTCATCGAGATGAACCCGCGCGTTTCGCGCTCCTCGGCGCTGGCGTCCAAGGCCACCGGCTTCCCGATCGCCAAGATCGCCGCGAAGCTGGCCGTGGGCTATACGCTCGACGAGCTCGACAATGACATCACCAAGGTGACCCCGGCGTCGTTCGAGCCGACCATCGATTATGTCGTCACCAAGATCCCGAAATTCGCTTTCGAGAAGTTCCCCGGCTCCGAGCCGCATCTCACCACCGCGATGAAGTCGGTGGGCGAGGCGATGGCCATCGGCCGCACCATCCACGAATCGCTGCAAAAGGCACTGGCGTCGATGGAATCCGGCCTGACCGGCTTCGACGAGGTGGAAATCCCCGGCGCGCCTGAGAAATCGGCGGTCATCAAGGCCATCGGCCAGCAGACCCCGGACCGGATGCGCACCATCGCGCAGGCGATGCGCCACGGTCTGACCGATGACGAAATCCACGGCGTGACCATGTTCGACCCGTGGTTCCTTGCCCGCATTCGCGAGATCGTCGAGGCCGAGGAGCAGGTCCGCGAGAACGGCCTGCCGACCGACGCCGAGGGCCTGCGCGCGCTGAAGATCATGGGCTTCACCGACGCCCGCCTCGCCAAGCTGACCGGCTTTGCCGAGAAGGACGTGCGCAAGCGCCGCACCGACCTCGGCGTCGTCGCCAGCTTCAAGCGCATCGACACCTGCGCCGCCGAGTTCGAGGCGCAGACGCCCTACATGTACTCGACCTACGAGATGCCGATGATGGGCGAGGTCGAATGCGAGGCGCGTCCCTCGGACCGCAAGAAGGTGGTGATCCTCGGCGGCGGGCCCAACCGCATCGGCCAGGGCATCGAGTTCGACTACTGCTGCTGCCACGCCTGCTTTGCGCTGACCAAGGCCGGCTACGAGACCATCATGGTCAACTGCAACCCCGAGACCGTGTCGACCGACTACGACACCTCGGACCGCCTGTACTTCGAGCCGCTGACCTTCGAGCACGTGATGGAGATCCTGCGCGTCGAGCAGGACAACGGCACGCTGCACGGCGTCATCGTGCAGTTCGGCGGCCAGACCCCGCTGAAGCTGGCAAACGCGCTCGAGGCCGAGGGCATCCCGATCCTCGGCACCACGCCCGACGCGATCGACCTCGCCGAGGACCGCGAGCGTTTCCAGGCGCTGGTCAACCAGCTTGGCCTCAAGCAGCCGCGCAACGGCATCGCCTCGACCGACGCGCAGGCGCTGGCCATCGCCGACGAGATCGGCTTCCCGCTGGTGATCCGCCCCTCCTACGTGCTGGGCGGCCGGGCGATGGAGATCGTCCGCGACATGGCCCACCTCGAGCGCTACATCGCCGAGGCTGTCGTGGTCTCGGGTGACAGCCCGGTGCTGCTCGACAGCTACCTGTCGGGCGCGACCGAGCTTGACGTCGATGCGCTTTGCGACGGCACCGACGTGCACGTCGCGGGCATCATGCAGCACATCGAGGAAGCCGGCGTCCACTCGGGCGACAGTGCCTGCTCGCTGCCGCCCTTCTCGCTCTCGGACGAGATCATCGCCCAGATCAAGGAGCAGACCGTGGCGCTGGCCAAGGCGCTCAACGTGGTCGGCCTTATGAACGTGCAGTTCGCGATCAAGAAGAACGAGCAGGGCGAGGAGGAAATCTACCTCATCGAGGTGAACCCGCGTGCCTCGCGCACCGTGCCCTTCGTCGCCAAGGCCACCGACAGCGCGATCGCCTCGATCGCCGCGCGGATCATGGCGGGCGAGAAGCTCTCGGCCTTCCCGCTGCGCGCACCCTACCCCGAGAACGCCGACTACGACACCGCGCTGCCGCTGGCGGACCCGATGACGCTGGCCGATCCGAACATGCCGTGGTTCTCGGTCAAGGAAGCCGTGCTGCCCTTCGCCCGCTTCCCGGGCGTCGACACGATCCTCGGGCCGGAAATGCGCTCGACCGGTGAAGTCATGGGCTGGGACCGCTCGTTCCCGCGCGCCTTCCTCAAGGCACAGATGGGCGCGGGCACGCATCTGCCCGAAGAGGGCGCGGTGTTCATCTCGATCCGCGACCAGGACAAGACCCCGCAGATGGTCGAGGCGGCGCAGATCCTGTCGGACCTCGGCTTCAAGATCCTCGCCACCGTCGGCACGGCCAAGTTCCTCGAAGAGGCCGGGATCACCTGCGAGGTGGTCAAGAAGGTCTACGAGGGCCGTCCCAACGTCGTCGACCTGCTGAAGGATGGCGGTGTGCAGCTGGTGCTGAACACCACCGAGGGCGCGGCGTCGATCTCGGACAGCAGCGCCATCCGCTCGGTCGCGCTCTACGACAAGATCCCCTATTTCACCACCGCTGCCGGCGCCCATGCCGCCGCGCAGGCGATGCAGGCGCGCGAAGAGGGCGACCTGGTGGTCAAGCCGCTGCAGGCCTAAGCCTACGGCATCGTAAACGGGAAGGGGCGGGAAATTTTCCCGCCCCTTTTCCTTTGAGACCCATGCGCGACCACCCGTACCGCCCGCAGCCAAGGCGAGCCCGCGTCGCCTACACCCCCAGAAACCGCTCCGCCACTTCACCCTTCACCTCGGCGAACACCCCGTCCCAGACGGAGCGCCCGCGCTCGAGGATCACCGCGCGGTCAGCGACCTGCGCCAGCTCCGACAGCGCCTTGTCGACAACGAGGATCGACAGGCCGCTCTCGCGCTTGAGCACCCCCAGCGCGTCCCAGATTTCCTGACGCACCAGTGGGGCGAGCCCTTCGGTCGCCTCGTCCAGCACCAAGAGCCGCGGGTTGGTCATCAAGGCCCGGCCGATGGCCAGCATCTGCTGCTCGCCACCCGAGAGCGTGCCCGACACCTGCGTGCGGCGCTCCGCCAGCCGGGGGAACAGCGCCTCGACCCGCGCCTGGTCCCACGGACCCGGGCGGGCGGCGGCGATAAGGTTCTCGGTCACCGTAAGATCGCGGAAGCACCGGCGTCCCTCGGGCACCAGCCCGACCCCCAGCCGCGCCACCCTGTGCGAGGGAAGCTTGCCGATGTCCTGCCCGGCAAAGCGCCGGACACCCCCGGCCGCCATCATCCCGCTGAGGCAGCGGACAGTGGTGCTCTTGCCCATGCCATTGCGGCCCATGAGCGCCAGAACCTCGCCCTCGGCAATTTCCAGAGAGACGCCGAAAAGCGCTTGGGACGCGCCGTAGGAGGCGGTCAGGTCGTGCAGTTCCAGAAGGCTCATTCGGCATCTCCAAGGTAGGCGTCGCGCACCTCCGGGCTGCGCCGAATCTCGTCTACCGTACCGGTGGCGATGATCCGCCCGTAGACGAGCACCGAGATCCGGTCGGCCAGCGCGAAGACGGCATCCATGTCGTGCTCGATGAGCAGGATCGGCGCCTCGGTCCGCAGCCGGTCGAGGATGCCGGTGAGCTGCTGCGAGCCCTCGCCGCCGAGACCGGCCATTGGCTCGTCCATCAGGAAGGCCCTCGGCTGCAGCGTCAGCGCGACCGCGACCTCGAGCTGGCGGCGCTGGCCGTGGCTCAGCTCGCTCACCACGGTGGCGGCGTGGTCCGCCAATCCCATGCGGTCCAGCGCGGCCATGGCCCGGTCGCGCAATTCCGCGCGCTTCAGCGCAGGCCGAAAGAAGCGATATGGCGACGCGGTCGCCCCGAGCGCGCCCAGCACCGCGTTCTGCAGTACCGTGTCCTCCATCGCCAGCGCCGAGACCTGAAAGGTCCGCGCCAGACCCATGCGGGCGCGGGCCATGGTGCTGAGGCCGGTGACATCCTTGCCGAGGAAATGCACGGTGCCTTCGTCCGGCGCGATATTGCCCGAGAGCTGCTTGATCATCGTCGACTTGCCGGCGCCGTTGGGACCGATCACCGCGTGGATCTCGCCGGGGCGCAGGTCGAGCGTGATGCCGTCCGAAGCGCGCAGCGCGCCGTAGGTCTTCACCAACCCGCGGGTTTCGAGAATGGCGTCAGTCATGGGCGCGCTCCCGTCCCGCGATCAGCCCGACCAGGCCGCCGCGTGCAAAGAGCACCACGGCGAGCAGCAGAACCCCGAGCCATATGTGCCAGTATTCCGACATGTCGCCGAGCCAATGCTCGAGCATCACGAAGACCGCTGCCCCGACCACCGGGCCGAACAGCCGTCCGACGCCGCCGAGGATGATGAAGACCATGATCTCTCCCGAGGTCTGCCAGCTGAACATCGTCGGGCTGACGAAGCGGTTGAGATCGGCGAAGAGCGCGCCCGCAAGGCCGGTGATCGCGCCCGAGATGACGAAGCCCACCAGCCGCAGCCGCTTGGGGTCGAGCCCCACCGCCTGCGCCCGGTCCGGACTCTGCCGCGCTGCGCCGAGCGCCAGCCCGAAGGGGCTGCGCGCCAGCAGGTGCGCGCCCAGCAGCACAAGGCACAGCACCGCGTAGCACAGGCCGAAGAACTGGATCGGGTCGAGCGTGTTGAGCCCCGGGAAGCCGTTGCGCACGTAGATCGACATGCCGTCCTCGCCGCCGTAGCGGCTCCAGGAGATCGAGAAGAAGTAGAACATCTGCCCAAAGGCGAGCGTGATCATGATGAAGTAGACGCCCGAGGTCCGCAGCGCCAGCAGCCCGATCAGCAACGCGACCAGCGCCGAGGCCAGCACCGCCACCAGCCAAATGACCGGCATCGAGGTCGAGCCCTCGAAGAGGAAAGGCCATTCAAACATCGGCTCGTAGTTCTGCACATGGCTGGCGAGGATCCCCATGGCGTAACCGCCGATGCCGAAGAAGGTGGCGTGGCCGAGGCTCACCAACCCGCCGAGGCCAAGCGCGATGTTCAGCCCCACGGCGGCCAGCGCAAGGATCGCGGCCCGGGTCGCAAGGGTGATGGTGAAGGGCTCGCCCATCAAATGCGCGGCCAGCGGCACGAGGCCAAGCGCCAGCAGCACCACCGCCCCCAGAAGACGTTCGCGGCTCATGATTTCGCTCCGAATAGTCCGGTCGGCTTCCAGACGAGCACGGCCGCCATCAGCACATAGATCGCCATTGACGCCAGCGCCGCGCCGGTCTGGGTGGCGGCGGCAGGGTCCATGAAGAGGCCGAAGAGTTGCGGCAGGAAGATACCACCGAGCGTGTCGGTAAGACCGACCAGCAGCGCGCCGACCAGCGCCCCCTCGATCGAGCCGATGCCGCCGATGACGATCACCACGAAGGCAAGGATCAGCACCGGCTCGCCCATGCCCACCTGCACCGACTGGATGGCCCCAACGAGCGCGCCGGCCAGCCCTGCCAGCGCCGCGCCGAGTGCGAAGACCAGCGTGTAGAGCCGGGCGATGTCGACGCCGAGCGCGGCAATCATCTCACGGTCGTTCTCGCCGGCGCGGATGCGGATGCCGAGCCGCGTGCGGGCGATCAGCCAGAACAGCAGCGCGGCCACGACAAGGCCCATGCCGATGATGAAGAGCCGGTAGAGCGGATACTGGATGCCCCCCGGCAGGGTGACCGGCCCCGAGAGCGCCTCGGGGATGTCGAGATAGAGGGGAAAGGAGCCGAAGATCCAGCGCGTGCCTTCCGAGAAGATCAGGATCAGCGCGAAAGTGGCCAGCACCTGGTCGAGGTGATCGCGGTCGTAGAGCCTGCGGATCACCAGCCGCTCGACAAGCGCGCCCGCGGCGGCGGCGGCGGCCAGCGCCGCGACCAGTGCCAGCAGGAAGGAGCCGGTTACGGCGGCAGTTGCGGCCGCGGCAAAGGCGCCGATCATGTAGAGCGAGCCGTGGGCGAGGTTGATCAGCCCCATGACGCCGAAGATCAGCGTCAGCCCGGCGGCCATGAGGAACAGCATCACGCCCGATTGCAGGCCGTTGAGGACCTGCTCGGCGATGAGGATGGGGGTCATTCTGTGGTCCGTCTCAATTCAGCAGCGGGGCATCGCCCGCGTTGCCCGACCCTCGGGCCGGGATGGAACGCGGCCCTCCAAGCATCTGCTCGGAGGGCCGCACCCGTCTGAATTACATCTTGCACTCGTCCTCGTAGGCGTGGCCACGATCCTCGATCGCCGTGCCGACGATCTTGTTGGTGAGGATGTCGCCTTCCTTGATCACCTCGCGGACGTAGATGTCCTGGATCGGGTGATGGCTGGCCGAAAACTCGAAGTCACCGCGGACCGAGGCGAAATCGGCCTCTTCCAGCGCAGCGCGGAAGGCGTCCTTGTCACCGATGTCGGCCTTGTCCATCGCCGAGAGCAGCAGCAGCGCGGTGTCGTAGCCCTGCGCCGAGTAGAGCGAGGGCAGGCGGTCGTACTTGGCGAGATAGGCCTCGACGAAATGGGCGTTGGACTCGTTCTCGAGGTCCTTGTTCCACTGCGAGGTGTTCTTCACGCCGAGCGCCGCATCGCCCACCGCCTGCAGGATGTTCTGGTCGAAGGAGAAGGCCGGACCCACCAGCGGGAGGTCGACGCCGCTGTCGGCATATTGCTTGAGGAAGGAGATCCCCATGCCGCCGGGCAGGAAGAAGAAGACGCTGTCGGCGCCCGAAGCGCGGATCTGCGCGATTTCGGCGGCGTAATCGGTCTGGCCGAGCTTGGTGTAGATCTCGCCGGCCAGTTCGCCCTCGAAGAAGCGCTTGAAGCCATTGAGCGAGTCCTTCCCGGCCGGATAGTTCGGCGCAAGGATGAAAGTGTTCTTGAAGTCGGCGCTGGTGGCATAGGCGCCCGCCGCCTCATGCAGGTTGTCGTTCTGGTAGGAGACCGAGAAGTAGTTGGGGTTGCAGCCCTTGCCGGCCAGTTGCGCCGGGGCGGCGTTGGTCGACAGGTAGAACAGGCCCTGCGCGGTCGCAGAGGGGACCACCGCCATGGCGAGGTTCGACCAGACGATACCGGTCAGCAGGTCGACCTTGTCGGATTGGATCATCCGGTCGGCGATCTGCACGGCGACGTCGGGCTTCTGCTGGTCGTCCTCGACCACCACCTCGAGATCGTCGCGGCCCGCCTCTTCCACCGCCAGCATGAAGCCGTCGCGGGTGTCGATGCCGAGCCCTGCGCCGCCGCCCGAGAGCGTGGTGATGAGCCCGACCTTGACCTCGGCCGTGGCTGCGGAGGCGCAGGCGATGAGCGCCGCAGAGGCGAGAAGTTGTTTGAGCATGAATAACTCCCTGGTTTTCTTCGGGACCGCCTCTTGCGTGCGGTCCGCCGTTTTTTGTGAGCATCAGTCTTCGCCAGACGCACGTGAAATACAATGCAAGAAAAGCCGCTCTGCGGTCTCGCATGATCTTTTCTCGCTGTCGTGAGGTCATCTGCTTGCCAGCAAACCGACGATGCAGGAAGACTTTAAACATGAAAGAGTCCAGACCCGAGATGCAGAGCCCGCCGAAGCTGCGTCTGCGCATTCTCTTCGGCACCGACGCGATGCTCGGCCCCGGCAAGGCCGACCTGCTGGAGCAGATCCGCGAGACCGGCTCGATCGCCGCAGCGGGCCGCGCCATGGCGATGAGCTACAAGCGCGCCTGGAGCCTCGTCGAAGAGATGAACCACGCCTTCCGCGCGCCACTGGTCGACAGCAGCCGTGGCGGTGCCAGGGGCGGCGGCGCGCATCTCACCGAGACAGGCGAGGAAGTTCTGGCCAACTACCGCGCCCTCGAGGAGACCATCGCCGAGGCCGGGGCAGACCGGATCGAGACCCTGCGCGGCCTGCTGCGCGACGCGCCCGTGTCGCCCCCCGATATTCCCGAGGAGAAATAACGCTTGCCCGGGTGGAGCCTGATTGCGATATGTTTCGAAGAACATATCACTTTCCAAGGCTTTTCTCCCATGCCGTTTCCCCGCCTCCTCCGCCCGGCGCTGGCCGCTGCCCTGCTGGCCGCCCTGCCCCTGGCAGCGCAGGCCGAGGAGGTGGTTGTCTTTGCCGCCGCCAGCCTGAAGACCGCCATGGACGAGATCGCCCCCGCCTTCGAGGCGAAAACGGGCCACGAGGTCACCGTCTCGCTCGCCGGCTCCTCGGCGCTGGCGCGGCAGATCCAACAGGGCGCGCCCGCCGGGATCTTCATCTCGGCCAACGAGGAATGGATGGACACTCTGGATGCGGATGGGCTGCTCGAGCCCGGCAGCCGAAGTGACCTGCTGCGCAATTCCATCGTGCTGATCGCCCATGGCGCCGATGCCGCCCCTGTCGCGATCAGCCCCGCTCTCGATCTGCCCGCGCTGCTGGGCGACGGGCGCCTTGCCATGGCGCTGGTCGACGCGGTGCCCGCCGGCATCTATGGCAAGGCGGCGCTCCAGAGCCTCGGCCTCTGGGACTCGGCCCTGCCGCGGGTGGCGCAGGCGGATAATGTACGTGCCGCGCTGGCGTTGGTCTCGACCGGCGAGGCGCCGCTCGGCATCGTCTACGCCACAGATGCCGCCGCCGACAAAAACGTCTCGGTGATCGGCACCTTCCCCGAAGACAGCCATCCGCCCATCGTCTACCCGGTGGCTGAACTGGCCGGGCGGGACGGCGCGGCCGAGACCGCCTTTCTGACCTACCTGCACGGCCCCGAGGCCCGCGCCGCCTTCGGGGCGCAGGGCTTCGAGGTTGTCTCCCAGCCCGGCACCGGCGGCTGAGGCATGGACTGGCTCGGCCCCGAGGAATGGCAGGCGGTGCGGCTCTCGCTGCGGGTCTCCTTCTGGGCCACGCTTTTTGCCCTGCCCCCGGCGCTGCTGGCGACCTATGCGCTGGCGCGCTGGCGCTTTCCGGGCAAGCAGTTGCTCAACGGGCTGGTGCACCTGCCGCTGATCCTGCCGCCGGTGGTCACCGGCTACCTGCTGCTGCTGACCTTCGGCACGCGCGGCCCCGTCGGCTCGGTGTTGCAGCAGATCGGCCTTGTCTTCGCCTTCCGCTGGACCGGGGCGGCGCTGGCTGCGGGGATCATGGCCTTCCCCTTGCTTGTCCGCGCCATGCGCCTGTCGCTCGAATCCGTCGATCCAAAACTTGAACAAGCCGCCGCCACGCTCGGCGCCTCGCGGCTCTGGGTCTTTGTCACGGTGACCTTGCCGCTCATTCTGCCCGGCATCATCGCCGGGGCGGTGCTCGGCTTTGCCAAGGCGATGGGCGAATTCGGCGCCACGATCACCTTCGTGTCGAACATCCCGGGCCAGACCCAGACCCTGCCCTCGGCGATCTACGCCTTCCTGCAGGTGCCCGGCGGAGAAAGCGCCGCGCTGCGGCTTGTGGCGGTCTCTGTCGCGGTCGCCATGTCGGCGCTGCTGCTGTCGGAATGGCTGGCGCGGCGGGCGCAGCGGCGGGTGTCGGGCACGTGACGCTTTCGGTTGACCTGCGCCATCGGTTCGCTGGCTTCGCGCTCGACGCACGCTTCGAGGCTCCCAAGGGGATCACGGTGCTTTTCGGGCGATCGGGCTCGGGCAAGACCACCATCGTCAACGCCGTGGCCGGGCTGCTGCGCCCCGATGCAGGACGGATCGCGGCGGACGATCTGGTGCTTTTCGACACGGCCCGGGGTCTCTGGTTGCCGCCGCACCGGCGCCGCATTGGCTATATCTTCCAAGAGGGGCGACTCTTTCCGCACCTGTCGGTGCGCCAGAACCTGCACTATGGATCGTGGTTCTCGCCGAACCGCGCGACGCCTGAGGACTTTGACCGGGTGGTCGCGATGCTGGGCATCGGCGCGCTGCTCGCGCGCCGCCCCGGCGCGCTGTCGGGAGGCGAGAAGCAGCGCGTCGCCATCGGCCGCGCGCTGCTCTCCTCGCCGCGCATGATCCTCGCCGACGAACCCCTGGCGGCGCTCGACGAGGCCCGCAAATCCGAGATCCTCCCATACTTCGAGCGGCTGCGTGACGAGGCGAAGATCCCCATCCTCTTCGTCAGCCACTCCGCAGCCGAGGTCGCGCGGCTCGCCACGACCGTGGTCGTTCTGGAGGGCGGATGTGTCACCCGTCAGGGTCCGGCGGTCGAGGTTCTGGCCGATCCCGCTGTCACCCCGCTCGGCGCGCGGGCGGCAGGCGCGGTGCTGAGCGCGCGCGTGGCGCGGCACCATGACGACGGGCTGACCGAGCTCGACGCGGGCGGCGCCGCGCTCTTTATCCCGCGGCTCGCGGCGGCGCCGGGCACCCCTGTACGGGTGCGCATCGCCGCGCATGAGGTGATCCTCTCGCGGCAGCGTCCCGAGGGGCTCTCGGCACTGAACATCATCAGCGGCAAGGTGCAGGAAATCCGCGCCGGTGATGGTCCGGGGATGCTGGTCTCGCTGGACACCGCGGCGGGCAGGGTGCTGGCGCGCATCACCCGCCGGTCAGCCCAAGCGCTGGAGCTCGCCCCGGGCACCCCGTGCCACGCGGTGATGAAGACTGTTGCCGTCGCGCCCGAGGATATCGGCGGGCAAGGCCGGGACGCGAGTAAGTGATTGCGGGAAAGACGGGCACCCCCTACGCTCCCCCTACGTAAAGTACGGGTATCGTACCATGGTTCTGCGCGTTGCACCCTTGGCGGACAGAGAATCTGATCTTCCGCCGGTCCGAAAGCTCTTCGTCACCCTGCGCGACGGCATTTCGCGCAACCGGATTCCACCCGGCACGGTGATAGCGCTCTCCGACATCGCCGAAGAGCGGGGCATCTCCTTCGAAACCGTTTCCGCGGCCCTCCTTTTGCTCATCGAAGAAGGCCTTGTAGAGCGTTGCGCGGAAGGTCGGGCGCGGGTGCTTCCGATCTCGGAGACGTGCCTGCGCAACACGGTCTTTCTCCGCGAGCAGGCCGAGGCCGAGATTGTCCGGCGCGTCACCCACAGCGCCGACACCGATTTCCTGAACGATCTGCGCGAGCAAATCCTGCGCCAGAAGCTTGTCGGCATGCGCGGCCCAGGCAATCTGCTGCGGCTCGACGACCGATTCCATCGCACGCTGGCCGAACGCGCGGGGCTGGGATCTCTCTGGCCCTGGCTCGAGGCATGGAAACTCTGCAGCGACCGCCCGCGCTTCACCGTCGAGGGCAGCCTCTCGGCGCCTGACATGATTTGCCAGCACAGTGGCATCGTCGACCGGATCATCATGCGCGACGCCGAAGGCGCGGCCGCGGCGACCCGCTATCACGTGACCGGCGTGCTGCGGCAGCTTCCGGACTACCGCCGGTCCCACCCCGAGCTCTTCCGCGACTGAGCTTGGGTCAGCCCTGCGGCGTCATCCCCGGACGCGCCTTGAACCGCTTCAACCCGAGCGCGCGCTCGCGCAGGATGATGGCGATGCCCGAGGAAATGACGATCGCCGAACCCACGAGCATCAGCACCGTCGGCACCTCGTCGAAGACCAGGTAGCCGATGAGGATCGCGAAGAGGATCGAGGCATAGTCAAAGGGCGCCAGGAGCGCCGCCTCCGCGCCCTTGTAGGCCGAGGTCAGCAGGATTTGCGCCACGCCGCCGATCAGCCCCGAGCTGACCAGCAAGGCCAGGGTGCCCGGCCCAGGCATCACCCAGCCGAAGGGCAGGGTCAGCAGCGACAACACCGTGGTGGTCAGCGAGAAATAGAAGACGATGGCCGAGGTCGCCTCGGTCTGCACCATGCGGCGGATATGGATCTGCACCAGCGCCCGCAGCACCGCCGAGGTCAGCACGAAGCCGATGCCCCAGAGCACCGCCGGGCTCACCTCCGAGACGGTGAGCATCGGCAGCATGATCACCAACACGCCCAGAAGACCGATGAACACCGCCGAGATGCGGAACAGCCCAACCTTCTCGCCCAGCAGCAGCGCCGCGAAGATCACCGTCAGGGGTGGCGCGGCATAGTCGAGCGCGGTGACCTCGGGCAGCGGCAGAAGCCCCAGCGCGGCAAAGCTGAAGGCCATGGCCCCGCCGCCGATGATGCCGCGCAGGAAATGCGCCATCGGACTGGCGACTTTCAGCCCGGTTTTTAACTTGCCCGTCCAGACCAGCCAGCCAAAGATCACCGGGATCGCGAAGAACGAGCGGAAGAACACCGCCTGACCAGTCGGCACCTCGTCGGAGACGGCCTTGATCATGGCGGACATGAAAACGAAGAGCACCACGGAGGTGAGTTTCAGCGCAATGCCGCGCAAGGGGGACATGATGACCTCGGGCGACGCGCCGAAAGAGAAAAATCTCGGGCACACTGGCGCTTGGCCGCGGCAAGGTCAACTGGCCGCGGGGCCCTCTGCCTCGGTGCAGTGGCGGCGGAAGGCGCGCTTGAGCATGTCGAGTTCGGCACGGAGCAGCGACATCTCGGCCCGGATGTCCTCGGCCATGGCCTCGCCCGCGATCAGGGTAAAGCTCTCCAGCAGCGCGCCGCTCGCCGCCTCGGTGATCACGAAGGTCCGCACCCCGTCGCCAACCGCCTCGAGCGGCACCTGCACCTCCAGCGCCCATTGCCCGCGCGTGCCCATCTCGGACAGGGTGACCCCGCGCAACGGTGCTGCGTCGAGCGTGACGCTGATCTCGGGCTGACTCCCGGGCGGGCCCGACAGCAGCCCATGCCAGACGCCTTCGCGGAAGCGGGTCTTGGTGAGTCTGTAGTCGCTCATCTGTCTCTCCGGCTCAGAGCGGCGCCCGCGGGCGACGGCTGAAGGTCAGGTCCCGCAGGATCACCTCGTTCATCTCCGGCCCCTCGAAGATCAGGTCGAGCCACGCGCCGTCGACCCGTTTCTCGTTGAGCCGGGTATAGGCGAGGTCGAACTCGACGGCGATCTCCTCGGCGGTCAGCGGCAGTTCGCGGAGGATCTGCTCGGTGTTCGGCCCGTGGCGGATGTTGAGCCGGGCGAAGATCTCGAGCGGCCTTTCCATCTCGACGATGGTCTGGATCCGGATCAGGTGGCGGCGGCTCAAGCCGGCGCGGGCCTCGGCGGGCAGGTCGACAGCCAGCGACAGATAGGAGCCGCTGAAGCGGAAGACGTCGAGCCGCAGCCCGTAGGGGGCGGCGTCGGCTTCGCGCAGGTTGCGGATCTGGCGCAGGGTGATCTCGGAGCGCGGGCAGTCGTGAAAGAGCTTCGCCTCGGCGCCGACCTGGGCCTTTTGGGGCACAGAGGCGATGCCCGGCAGCGGCATTGGCCCGCTCCAGAGTTCGGGGCGCCACGCCCAGTCCGCATCGGCCGGATGCGGAAAGGGCTGGTTGCCGATCAGCGGCAGCGCCAGCCGCTCTTCGGCCACGTGCAGAAGGTCGTCGAGACGGGCGCGAAGGCGGCGCGCGGCGCTTCGCTGGTTGCGCAGGTCGGACAGGGCCATGCCGGGCGCCTCGGCCGCCAGCCGCGACCAGCGCCGCAGCGATGCCGCCTGCAGCGCCTGCCGCATCCATCCGCCGCCCCATTGCCTTGCCATGCGTCCCCGGTCCTTCGCCCATCCCACGTCGCGCGCTGTTTCGCGCGCGGTCCGGTTCTTATGGCAAATCCCGAAGATCGAATAAACGGGGCCGCGATCGGTGGCGCGGTCAGCGTTGCACCGCCGCCTCGGGGCTGAGCCGGGTGATGCGCGCCCGCACCGCCTGCAGCATGGCCGCGCCATCGCGCCCGGCCAGCGTGCCGTCCTTCGGCGCGTAGAGCGCCATGAGCACCAGGCGGCCGTTCAGCCGGAACGCCCCGCGCCAATGGCGCGGATCACCCTCGGGCAGCACCCGGTTGCCGCCCGCCGCCAGATGCACCAGCGACAGCCCGTCGACCACGCCGCCCCCGGCGATCACCCGCTGCCCCGCCTCCGCGGCCATGGTTTCGGGCGAGGGAAGCGCCGCCGCGCCCTCCACCGGGCCGACCGTCACCGTCAGCATCATCGGGTCGACGAAGCCACCGCTCTCGCCGCCGCTGAGGATCTGGCAGGAGGCCAGCACCGCGAAGCCCCGCCCGGCGCGGCGTTCGAGCGTCACCGGATCGATGCAATAGCCACCGGGACCGCCGACGACCACCGCGCCCTCCTCGAGCGCGGCCTGCTGCAGTGGGGGACGGCCCGTCGTGGCCTCGCAGGAGGCCAGGGCGACAAGCGCCAGGAGCGCGATGCCGCGCAGGGTGCGGCCTTTTCCGAGGATCGTCATCATGCGAATGGGTTAGCGAAGCCCCCGATATCGCACAAGCAACAAAGCTGAAGGCGCCCCGTGATGGTCACGGAGCCGCGCATTGACAGCCGGGCGCAAGCGCCTGACCATCGGCGCAAAAGGATCCCCCATGCGCCCCGAGAGAGCCGATCCCCCCGTCCTTCCGCAGCGCCCTCGCGCGCGCGGCCCGCGATGAGATATGCCCCCTTCGCCATGCTGACCGGACCTGCCCGGCGGCCGCAGCTCTGGCGGCTGGCGGTTGGCATTGGATTGGTGCTGGCAGTAACCTTCTTGATCGGGCAACTGCTCTTCGGCCTGGTGCTGATGCTGGCACCGCAGGGCAGCAGCGCCGCGCTGGCCGAGGCGATCCACCGCGCCGACGCGCCGCTCGGGATGCTGATCCTCCTGGTCTCCATGGGCGCACTGGGGATCGGTGCCGCGACCGCGGCGCGCGTCGTGCACGATCGAGACCCGCGGACCCTTTTCGGCCCCCTGCCGCTGGCGCTCTCGCAGTTCCGGCGCACCGCGGGAGCGGCTGGCCTTGCTGCCCTGCTCGGCGGGGCGCTGATGGTCTGGGCCACCGACGGCGCGCCGCAGGCCGGACTCACCCCGCTGCGCTGGCTCGCGCTGCTGCCGCTCACCCTGCCCGCGATCCTGATCCAGACCACCAGCGAGGAACTCCTGTTCCGCGGCTACCTGCAAAGCCAGCTTGCCGCGCGGTTGCCGCAGGCCTGGTTCTGGCTGACCGTGCCATCGGTGCTCTTTGCCCTGGGGCATTACGCCCCCGGCACCTATGGAAGCGCCGCAACCAGCGTGGCGATCTGGGCCTTTCTCTTCGGCCTCGCGGCGGCCGATCTGACCGCCCGATCGGGCACGCTCGGCCCCGCCATCGCGCTGCATTTCGTGAACAATATCGTGGCGCTGGCGCTCATCGCGCCGCAGGGAGACATGTCTGGGCTGGCGCTGATGGTCTGGCCCTTTGGACCGTCGGACACCGAGGCACTGCTGCGCATGCTGCCGATGGATCTGGTGACGCTGCTGATCAGCTGGCTCGCGGCGCGCCTCGCCTTGCGGCGCTGAGGATGCTCCGGCCCGACGTCCTGAGTGGCACCGCCGCGCAGGCCGCGATTGCATTTCCCCTGCCTCTTGCTTAAGTCAGCGCCAACACAAAATCGCTGAACGCCGCACGGAACGCTCGGAACACAAGGGCAGCACCGCATGAACTGGATTACCAACTACGTCCGTCCCCGGATCAACTCGATCTTCTCGCGCCGCGAGGTGCCAGAGAACCTGTGGACCAAATGCGACTCCTGCGGGACGATGCTCTTCCACCGCGAAGTTGCGGACAACCTCGGGGTCTGCACCAGCTGCGCCCACCACATGAACATCACGCCGCGCGCCCGGTTCACCGCGCTTTTCGACGGCGGTGTGTTCAACGAGATCGCCGTGCCCGAGCCGATCAGCGACCCGCTGCAGTTCCGCGACCAGAAGAAATACCCCGACCGGATGAAGGCGGCGCAGAAATCCACCGGCGAGCGCGAGGCCATGCTGGTCGCCGCCGGCGAGATCAACCGCACCCCCGTGGTCGCCTGTGCGCAGGACTTCTCGTTCATGGCGGGTTCCATGGGCATGTATGTCGGCAACGCCATCGTCGCCGCCGCCGAAGAGGCGGTGAAGCTGAAGCGCCCGCTGATCCTCTTCTCCGCCGCCGGGGGCGCGCGCATGCAGGAAGGGATCCTGTCGCTGATGCAGATGCCGCGCACCACGGTCGCGGTGCAGATGCTGCGCGAGGCGGGTCTGCCCTACATCGTCGTTCTGACGCACCCGACCACCGGCGGGGTCACGGCCTCCTATGCGATGCTGGGCGACGTTCAGATCGCCGAGCCGGGCGCGCTGATCTGCTTCGCCGGTCCGCGCGTCATCGAGCAGACCATCCGCGAAAAGCTGCCCGAGGGCTTCCAGCGCGCCGAGTACCTGCTCGAACACGGTATGCTCGACCGGGTGACCGACCGCCGCGAACTGAAGGGCGAGTTGACCACCATCCTGCGCATGCTGCTGGGGATGCCGCCCGCAGTGGCCGGTGACCTGCCTGCGCCGGATGCCGAGGCCGAGCCGGCCGATGCCGTCGCCGAAGCCCAGCCCGCGAAGAAGACATCCGCCAAGTGACCAGCGTGACCAGCGCGCCCCGCACCGCCGGATCGGACGTCATCCTCGAGAGGATGATGTCCTTGCATCCCAAGATCATCGACCTGACCCTTGACCGGGTCTGGCGGCTGCTGGAGGCGCTGGATCATCCCGAACGCGCCCTGCCGCCGGTGATCCATCTTGCCGGAACCAATGGCAAGGGCTCGACCCAGGCGATGATCCGCGCCGGTCTCGAGGCGGACGGCAAGCGCGTCCACGCCTATATCTCCCCCCATCTCGTCCGGTTCCACGAACGCATCCGCCTTGCCGGAGAGCTGATCTCGGAAGACGCGCTGAGCGCCGTGCTCGACGAGTGCTGGGAGAAGAACGGCGGCGCGCAGATCACCTATTTCGAGATCACCACCTGCGCCGCGCTGCTGGCCTACGCCCGCACGCCCGCCGACTACACGCTTCTGGAGACCGGCCTCGGCGGCCGGCTCGACGCGACCAACGTGGTCGAGCAGCCCGCGCTGACCATCCTCACGCCGATCTCGATGGACCACCAGCAGTACCTTGGCGAGACCCTGGCCGAGATCGCCGGCGAGAAGGCCGGCATCCTGAAGCGCGGAGTGCCCTGCGTGGTCGGCCCGCAGCCCGACGCGGCGATGGCGGTGATCGAGGCCCGCGCCGCCCAGCTCGGCGTTCCGCTCCTGGCCCATGGCCAGCAGTGGCACGTCTGGGAAGAGCGCGGCCGCATGGTCTATCAGGACGAGACCGGTCTGCTTGATCTGCCGCTGCCGAACCTGCCGGGCAAGCACCAGCTTTACAACGCCGGTGCGGCGCTGGCCGCGCTGCGCCATCTCGGCATGGACGAGCCCGCCTGCGAAGCGGCGGTGACCGCCGCCGACTGGCCCGCCCGCATGCAGCGCCTGACCCGCGGCCCGCTGATCTCGGCGGCACCACTCGCCGAGCTCTGGCTCGATGGCGGCCACAACCCCGCGGCCGGCGAGGCGCTGGCCGAGCACATTGGCCGCATGCAGCGCCGTCCGACGCATCTGATCTGCGGCATGCTGAACACGAAGGACGTCGGCGGCTACCTGCGTCCGCTCGCCGCCGTCGCCGACAGCCTGACCTCGGTCTCGATCCCCGACGCCCCGGCGACTCTGGAGGCCGAGGAGACCGCACGCATCGCCCGCGCCTCCGGCCTTCGCGCCCATGCCGCCTCCGACGTCGCCGGCGCACTGGCCGCGATCACCGCCGAGGAGCCCCGCGCCCGGGTGCTGATCTGCGGCTCGCTCTACCTTGCGGGCACGGTCCTGCGCGAAAACGGCTGACTTTCAGGCCGCCCCAAGGGCACCAAGGCTGGTGGCAGAAAAAAAGCGGACTCTTAGGGTTCGTTTAACCAACTATATCTTGACGGATCACGCGAACGTCACCTAGGCTTTGAGGTGTAAGGTTTTGCTTCTCTGCAATCTGCGCGGCGAAGCACATCGGGGACAGACAGAGCTACGGGGCGGTGCCAGTCAAGACGGCACCCGAGGGACAGACGGGCCGCACGCAATTCTTGTGTGGCCTCCGCTGCCGAACTCTCTGCGATGCCCACGGCCCATAGGGGTCGAAGTGAATTTCTATCGCAGGCAGAAGACTTTAAACAAAAATCGAGCAGTTTGAAGGGTCCCTCGGGACCCTTCCTTTTTGCGCTCGCGGCACGACATGGTGCCGCCCGGGCCGCGCTCCGGCCCGGTCTTCAGATCGGCTTGCCCCACTCCGCGTCCTGCATTTCGCGCAGGCGGCTGGCGGTACGCTCGAACTCAAAGGCCCCCGCGCCCTCGATATAGAGGCTCTCGGGCTCGTCCACCGCGCTGGCGATCAGCTTCACCTTCGCTTCGTAGAGCGCATCCACGAGCGTCACGAAGCGCTTTGCCTCGTTGAAATTGCCCCGGCCCAACCGCGGAATATTCTCGATCACCAGCACGCGCACCGCGTCGGCCAGCGCGAGGTAATCCGCCGGCCCCAGCGGCTGACCGCAGAGGTCGTAGAAGGAGGCGCGCGCCACGCCGTTCCAATAGCGCGGCAGTTCGACCTTGCGAGTCTTGATGTGCAGCGTCAGCACTTCCTCGTGGCCGTGGGTGAGCTCCTGCCAGATGTGGTCGATCTGCGCCCGCGTCTCGGGGGTGACCGGACAGAAGTAGACCTGTGCCCCCTTGAGACGGTCCTGCCGGTGGTCCTTTTCCGAGACCAGCTCGCGCACCTCGAGCCGCTCCTTGATCAGCTTGATGAAGGGCAGGAAGAGTTGGCGATTGAGCCCGTCCTTGTAGAGATCATCCGGCACCCGGTTCGAGGTTGTGACCACCACGGTGCCCGCCTCGAACAGCTGCTCGAAGAGCCGCCCCACGAGCATGGCATCGGCGATGTCGGTGATCTGCATCTCATCGAAGGCGAGCACCTTCACCGCGTCCGAGACCTTCTTGGCCATCGGCACCACCGGGTCCGACACGCCCTCGCCACGCAGCCGGTGCAGTTCCGACTGCATCTCCTGCATGAAGGCATGGAAGTGCACCCGGCGCACCGGCACGTGCAGGCTCTCGACGAACATGTCCATCAGCATGGACTTGCCCCGCCCCACACCGCCCCAGATGTAGAGCCCCTTGGGCGGCTCGGGGGCCTTGCGGAAGAAGCCCTTCTTCGCCGGCTTGGCAAGCTCGGCACGGATGCGCTCGAAATGCGGCAGCGCCTCTTCCTGCGCGGGATCGCGCAGCAACAGGCCCTCGGCCACCTTCTCGTCGTAAAGGTCCATCAGCGTGGTCATATATGCGCCATAGCGCGACGCGCGGAGATTGTGTAGGGCCTGCCGAAGGGTGCTTCCGCCGCACCGCCGCAATCATTCCGATCCGTGATGCCTTGCATCAACATCCGGCAATTGACGCGGCGTTCAGATGCCGTAAAGCTGCCGCGTCGCAGCAGGAGCCCGCAATGAGCCGCACCCCTCTTTTCACGCCCGTCCTCGTGGTGGGCTGCCTGATCATCCTGATCTCCTTCGCGATCCGCGCCAGCTTCGGCGTGTTCCAAATCCCGATCGCGACCGAGTTCAACTGGCCGCGCGCCGAGTTCAGCCTCGCCATCGCCATCCAGAACCTCGCCTGGGGGATCGGGCAGCCGATCTTCGGCGCGATGGCCGAGAAGATCGGCGATCGAAAGGCGATCATCCTCGGCGCGGTCATCTACGCCGCGGGCCTGGTGCTCTCGAGCTTTGCCGTCAGCCCGCTGCAGCACCAAATGTACGAGGTTCTCGTGGGCTTCGGCGTCGCGGGCACCGGCTTTGGCGTGATCCTCGCCGTGGTGGGACGGGCATCGTCGGACGAGAACCGCTCGATGAGCCTGGCCATCGCCACTGCCGCGGGCAGCGCCGGGCAGATCTTCGGCGCGCCGCTGGCCGAGTGGATGCTGGGCATGATGCCCTGGCAGCAGGTCTTCCTGGTGTTCACCGTGGCGATCCTTGCGGTGCTGCTCTTCCTGCCGCTGATGCGCGCCCCCGCCGCCAGCAAGGCGGAACTCGAAGAGAGCATGGGCACCATCCTCGGCCGGGCCTTTCGCGATCCGTCCTTCGCGCTGATCTTTCTCGGCTTCTTCTCCTGCGGCTACCAGCTGGCCTTTGTCACCGCGCATTTCCCGGCCTTCGTGACCGAACTCTGCAGCCCGATTGCCGCCGGCAGCGTGCTGCACAACCTCGGCGTGACCACCACCTCGGCACTCGGCGCAGTGTCCATCGCGGTCATCGGTGTCGCGAACGTCGGCGGCACGTTGCTGGCCGGCTGGGCCGGCAAGCGCTGGCCGCGCAAGTACCTGCTGGCCATGATCTATCTTCTCCGGACCATCGCCGCGGGCCTGTTCATCATGCTGCCGATCACCCCGGTCAGCGTGCTCGTCTTCTCGGTGGTCATGGGCTCGCTCTG
Source organism: Salipiger sp. PrR003 (assembly GCF_010500785.1). Taxonomy (NCBI): domain Bacteria; kingdom Pseudomonadati; phylum Pseudomonadota; class Alphaproteobacteria; order Rhodobacterales; family Roseobacteraceae; genus Salipiger; species Salipiger sp. PrR003. The sequence goes on along the minus strand of NZ_JAAGOV010000120.1, from coordinate 98,715 downwards.
GCTTGCCACCGTGCCGCTGACCTCGGGGCTCGTCGCGCATCTCTACGGGCTGCGCTACATGGGCACGCTCTATGGGATCGTCTTCTTCAGCCACCAGCTCGGCGGCTTCCTCGGCGTCTGGCTCGGCGGGCGGATGTACGACATCTACGGCGACTACACGCTGGTGTGGTGGATCGGCGTCGGCGTCGGCGCGCTGAGCGCCATCGTGCACCTGCCGGTGCGCGAGACGCCCCGCCTGGCAGCCACCCAGCCGGTCTAAGACCGGCCGGGCGCCCGCCCTCAGGCGAAGCTGCGCAAGCCTTCGTCCGAGCAGATCATCCGCGCCACCTCGGTGGCATGGGTGTGCGGGATGCCGTGCCAGGCGTCCTCGATCAGGCGCTGCTCGGCATCGGGATTCCAGGAAGAGAGCTGCTCCATGGTGCCGGCGCGGACCATCCGGTCCTGCCCGCCCCAGATCGCCAATACGGGGAGGCCGAGCCGGGCAATGCGCCGGTGCTCCGCGTCCTGAGGCACCTGCAGGCACCCTCGCAGGCTCGAGAGCACCGAGCGCACGTAGCCGCGCCGCTCCAGTTCCGCGAGGTGCAGACGGTCGATCTCGGGCACCTCGGAGCGCGAGTCCGAGCTTTCGAAGACGTTCTGGCGGTGCGCCTTGGGAAAGACCATGTGGAACAGCCAGTCCCCCACGCCCCTGTGCTGCGCCGTCCAGTCGACGATCGGCGAGAGTTCCGACTCGATCCCCGCCGGCGCCAGAAGCACCAGCCGCGAGACCCGGTCCGGCATGTCGGCGGCGAAATGCACCGCCACAGTGGCCCCCATGGAGTACCCCAGAAGCGCGACCGGCCCCCGCAGCTTCAGCGCGCCAAGCAGCTCATCCAGCTGGCGCGCGAAGAAGCCCGGGGTCTGCAGCGCTTTCGGCCGGTCGGAATAGCCGCGCCCGTAAAGATCGTAGATCAGCACCCTCTTGCCCCTTGCCCCAAGATGCCCGGCCAGCGCCTTGAACACGACCGAGGGCGCAGTGAGCCCATGGATGCAGACCACCAACTCGCCCTCCTCCGGGCCGAGCAGGGTGTAATGGGTTTCGCCATGCGAGAGCCGGACAAACTGTCCGGGGGCCTCTAGACGGCGGATGTCGTCGAGCTTCCGGCGGCGGAATTCCCCAATCCCCGGAAGCGCTGCGAGCAGCGGAAGCGCCACCCCGATGGCGCCCAGCAGGTAGCTCATGCGGCGTCGCACTCCGGCAGCAGCCCATGCGCGATCAGGCTGCGTTCCCAGCCCTCCGGCCCTTCGAACAGATGTACCTGCCAGCCGCGCGCGGCGGCGGCGGCGATATTGTCTTCGCGGTCATCGGTGAACAGCAGCCGCTCCGGCGCCACCCCGCTCTCGGCCTCGAGCCGCACGTAGATCTCGGCATCGGGCTTGATCACCCCCATGTGGCCCGAGATGAACCGGCGGTCGAATTCCTTGAGGAACGGATAGCTCTTCTCGGCGGCCGCGAAGGTGCCGATCCCGAAGTTGCTCAATGCGAAGACCGGCACGCCGCGCGCCCGCAGCGATCGCAAGAGCGCCACCGACTTCGGAATTTCCGGGCTTGCGAGCTCGATCCAATGATCGTGCCAATGTCGGATGGCGTCCCGCCAATGCGGGTAGCGCTCGGCCAAGGCGTAGACTTCGTCGTGAAAGTCCTCTCCCTGATCGACGCGTTCGTTCATCCCGTGAAGATCGACCTCGGCAAAGAGCGCTTGGCGGCTTCTCTCTCCCAGAAGGCGATCAAAGTATCGCTCGGGCTGCCACTCGATGAGCACGTTCCCGATGTCGAAGACAACTGCTTCGATGGTCATTTCCTAGTCCCCTGCAGCGCGCACCTCGCGCTCTAGAGCATTTAGGAAACGGGAGCGGTCATTCTTTGTAAAGCTTCGGCCTTTCCCGCTCTGGTAGAAAGGATCCGAAGCGCGGATATCTTGCATCAGGTCGCGCATCGCCAATTGCGCGCCGATGTTTCCGGGGGTGAAGATCTCGCCGTCCGGGCGCAGCACCCGCGCGCCGCCCTCGATGCAGCGCGCCGCGAGCGGGATGTCACTGGTCACCACCACGTCGCCCTTGCCCGCCCGCTCGGCGATCCACATGTCCGCTTCGTCGGGCCCGGCGGCGACGGTCACCACCTCGACCAGCGGATTGCGCGAGGGGCGCAACCCGCCGTTCGACACCAGCACCATCCGCAGGCGGTGGCGGCTCGCCACGCGCTCCGCCTCCTCCTTGACCGGGCAGGCGTCGGCGTCGATGTAGAGCGTCACGCGTAAAGCGCCTCGGCGTGGAAGGCGATATGCTCTTCCATGAAGGTCGAGACGAAGAAGTAGCTGTGGTCGTAGCCCGGCTGGGTGCGGAAGCTGCCCGCCTGCCGCTTCGCCGCCATCGCCTCGGCCAGCGCCTCGGGCTTCAGGAGGTGCAGGAACTGGTCGTTGCCGCCCTGGTCGATCAGCACCGGGCCGTCGAAGCCCTTCTCGCGCATCAGCAGCGTGGAGTCATGTGCCGCCCACTTGGTTTCATCCGCGCCGAGGTAGGCGCCGAGCTGCTTGCGGCCCCAGTCGCTCTGCGTCGGGTTGGTGATGGGCGCGAAGGCCGAGACCGAACGGAAGCGGCCCGGCAGCGACATCGCCAGCGTGAGCGCGCCATGGCCGCCCATCGAGTGGCCGGTGATCGCTTGGCGCTCCATGTCGAGCGAGAACTCCTGCCCGATCAGCGCGGGCAGTTCCTCGGCCACATAGTCCCACATGCGGAAATGCGGGGCCCAGGGCTCTTCGGTCGCGTTGACGTAGAAGCCCGCGCCCTTGCCGAGGTCATAGGCCTCGTCATCCGCCACGCCCTCGCCGCGCGGGGAGGTGTCGGGGAAGACCAGCGCCACGCCCGCCTCGGCGGCCCACGCCTGCGCCCCGGCCTTGGTCATGGCGTTTTCATGAGTGCATGTGAGCCCCGAGAGGTACCACAGCACCGGCACCTCCATATCCTTGGCCAGCTCGGGCAGGAACAGCCCGAAGGTCATGTCGCAGCCACAGGCCTCGGAGGCGTGGCTGTAGACGCCCTGCACGCCGCCGAAGCAGCGGTTTTCGGATTTGATTTCCATGGGGCACTCCTGTTTGCGCCGGTTCCGGTTCGGCCAAGGGCTACCCCGCCGAGGTGGCGCCGCGCAAGGGAAAGACGGGGCCGACGCTCAGGGCTGGACCCAGGCGATCACCGCGCTGACAGTGACGATGCTCACGACTGTCGAGATCAGGATCGCGGCCGAGACCCGCTGCGGCGCGATGCCGTAATGCTGCGCCAAGATGAAGACGTTGCCCGCCACCGGCAGCGCCGCGGCCGAGACCATCACCGCCGCCTGGTAGCTGGTCACGGGGAAGACGAAGAAGGCGCCGAGGGCGACAAAGGCCGGATGCAGCACCAGCTTGCAGAAACTCAGCCAGCCCGCCACCGCCAGCCGCTCGGCGCTCTTCGAGGCCAGCGAGGCGCCGATGGCGAAAAGCGCGCCGGGCGTCGCCGCATTGCCCAGGATCGACAGGAACTCGGCGACCGGCGCGGGCAGCCCGATCCCCGAGCCCGAGACGCAAAGCCCCGCCGCGATCGAGACGATCATCGGGTTCTGCACCAGCCCGAGCCCGACGCGCTTCAGCGTGGCAGGCGTGAGGCGCCCTTCACGGGCACCGGTCACGAGGATGACCAGCAGCGTCGAGAAGACGATGAGATCGATCGACAGCATCAGGATGATCGGCCCCACCGCCGCCTGCCCCAGCAGCACGGCCAGCATCGGCACGCCGAGAAAGCCGGTGTTGCCGATGGCCGCGCATTGCGCCTCGATGGCGGTGGTCTGCACATCCTGCCGCCGGATGAGGCCTACCACGGTCGCCACGGCGTAGGCCGCCGCCGTGCCGAAGAGATAGGCCGAGGCCACGCGCGGGTCGAAGATCTCGGAGATCGACAGCGTGGCGGAAAAGCGGAAGAGCATCGCCGAGAGGGCGAAGTAGAAGACGAAGCGGGTGATCGCCGCCACCGACTGCTCGGAAAAGAACCTGATCCGCGCGGCCCCGTAGCCGAGGCCGATCAGCGCGAAGAAGGGCAGAACCTTGAGGAAGACGGCGAGCATGAACCGGGGTCAGAGGGCCTCGGAGGCGCTCAGACCTTGTCCTCGAAATCCTTGTGCACGTAGCGCGCGTCGCAATAGGGGCATTCGACGACGCCGGTCTCATGCGGCAGGGAAAGCCAGACGCGCGGGTGGCCAAGTGCCCCCTCACCGCCGTCACAGGCGATGCGGTAGCTGTCGACGATTTTGGTCTCGGGCGCCTCGGTGGCCATGCTCCGGTTCCCTTTTCACTGGCTTTGCACTACCTGCGTTATGAGACAAGTAAGGCACGGGAGCAAGGCTCGGCATGAGTGATGACGCGATCCGCATCGAGGGGCTGCGCAAGACCTACGCAGGCGGCAAGCAGGCGCTGAAGGGTATCGACCTAACTGTGCCCCGGGGCTCGATCTTCGGGCTGCTCGGGCCCAACGGCGCGGGCAAGTCGACGCTGATCAACATTCTCGCCGGGCTGGTGGTGAAGAGCGCCGGCAAGGTGTCGATCTGGGGCTGGGACCAGGACCGCAACCCGCGCCAGTCCCGGGCCTCGATCGGGGTCATGCCGCAGGAGCTGAACCTCGATCCCTTCTTCTCGCCGCGCGGCGCGCTCGAGGTGCAGGCCGGGCTCTACGGTGTGCCCAAGCGCGACCGCCGCACCGACGAGATCCTCGAACTGGTCGGGCTCGAGGACAAGGCCGAGGCCTATGCCCGTACCCTTTCGGGCGGCATGCGCCGCCGGCTGCTGCTGGGCAAGGCGTTGGTGCATCACCCGCATATCCTCGTACTCGACGAGCCCACCGCGGGGGTCGACATCGAGCTGCGGCAGATGCTCTGGCGCAACGTGCGGAGGCTCAACCGCGAACGCGGCATGACCATCATCCTCACCACCCACTACCTCGAAGAGGCCGAAGAGATGTGCGACGAGATCGCGATCATCAACCACGGCGAGGTGGCGGCGCGCGACAGCACGGCGAACCTGCTTGGCAATATCGACGCCAAGACCATGGTGATCACCCCCGAGAGCATGCCCGAGGAACTGCCCGAGGCCCCCGGCATCAAGGCCGAGCGCCGCGAGGGCGGGCTGATCGCGCTGAGCTACCACGCCCGCGAGACCTCGGCCGAGGACGTGCTGGAGCTGATGCGCGAACGCGGCATCCGCCTGCGCGACGTGCGCACCGAGCAGGCCGACCTCGAGGATGTTTTCCTCGATCTGACCCGCAGCCGGCCCGCCGTGTGACCAGAAAAAGGGCGCCGCCGGACCCCGGCGCCGCCCTCTCTGCAAAGCTCCGGCAAGAGCGCCGCGCCCTTGCCGTCTTCTCTTTAAAAACATGCCGACAGAGCCCGCGCGGCGGCGCTATGGCTCAGGCGCGCTCGAGCATCCTTCCCAGCGGCCGACCGGCAAGGATATGCACGTGCAGATGCGGCACCTCCTGCACGCCTTCCTCGCCGGCGTTGGAGATCAGCCGGAAGCCGTTCGCCGCCACGCCTTCCATCTCGCAGACCTTGCCGATGGCGCGGGTGTAGTCGAGGATCTCGGCGTCCGAAGCGGTCTGCGCGAAATGGTCGTAGCAGACGTAGGCGCCCTTGGGGATCACCAGCACGTGCACTGGCGCCTGCGGGCGGATGTCGCGGAAGGCAAGGCTGTGCTCGGTCTCGAGCACGGTGTCGTTGGGGATCTCGCCCCGCAGGATTTTCGCGAAAATGTTCTGGTCGTCGTAGCTGTAGGCCATGGGAACCCTCAATCGGAATAGAGTTGGTCGTCGGAAACGATCTCCCGCGCACGCTCGGCGGGGATCGAAAGGAACTGCGCAAGCGCCTGCACCTGCGCCTCGAACGGGTCAAGCTCTCGCAGGTGGAAGTGGTCTGGCAGCTGCGCGTCCCGCAGCGCGTCGCTCTCGTGCAAAATATCGTTGCGGATCGTCGGCACGAGCCGCGCCAAGGCGGACTCGGAGGTGCGCTCGCCTGCCAGTCCGATCCGGGTGGCGTGACCGGCGAGGAATGCGTCCGAGAAGGCGCAGTCGATCTGCAGCAGGCGGGTGCTGGCGCGGTCGCGGCAGAAATCCTCGATCAAGTCGAGGTTGCCGGGATCGAGGCAGATCACCAGCCGGTCGCAACCGTAGTAGTCGTAGAGCATGCGCATCAGGGCGCGGCGGTGGCGGTGGCGCTTGTCCATGGTGGACTGGATGCCGCCGAGGTCGGGCAGCACGCAGCTCTCCTCGTTGAACAGGTAGTCGATGCAGGGCAGCCCGGTCGCCTCGCGGATGCGCCCGATCAGCCGCTTGGCCACGTGCCATTTCTTGCTGACCACGATCAGAAGCTCGCGCTCGCGCCCGAGCGAGCTTTCGGTCTCCCAGAAACGCGGCGCGAAGCGGCGGCCATCCCGGCCCTTCTCGGTCAGAAAGCGATAGAGCGCGCGCCCCTCTCCCGAGATCTGGAACGTCACCCGCTCCGAGGAATAGAGCACCGCGAGCCGCCGCTTCAGGTCGAGCGCGCCGGGGCTTATCTTGCGGGCAAAAAGGTAATCCTGCGCCAGCAACAGGTCATAGTGGTCATTGTAGAAGGTGACCGGCATCCCGTAGTCCGAGAACATCAGGAAGGTCAGCGTGCGGTTTTCGATCTCGGACTCGGGCACGAGGTGGCGCACCAGCGTCTGGAAGAAGGTCTCGTCAGGAATCCAGGTGCCGCGGAAGAAGCGCACCACATCGGGCCGGCCTGCGATGAACTGCAGGATCGCCTCGAGCGTGCGCCGCCGCAGGCACCACCATTGCGAGCCGATCATCACGTCAAGATCAGCGGGTATCTTCCGCTTCAGTCCCAGCCGCTTCTGCACCTCGAACATGGCGTAGAAGCGCCGCTTCTGGGTGCGTTCGTTGAACAGGTGGCGGTAGATCAGCCGCTCTTCCTTCCAGCCGGTCTTGATCCAGCCGGAGGTGAAGAAATCGACGCTCTCAATGTAGTCTGCCTCGCGCGTGTCGAGCATCTCGTCGGCGTATTCGGCCGACTTGATCGCCATGCAGTCGCCCGAGAGCATGTAAAAATGCGTCGCGCGCGGAAACTGGTCGAGCGCCGCCGCCACCGCGTTCAGCGTCGCCTGCACCAGCGACCAGGCGCCCCAGCCGCATTTCACCCGCCGCGCAAAAGTCACGTTGGGGTTGCCCTCAAGCGCGGTGCGGATGCGGTCGTACTCGGCCTGAGGCGCGCTGGCATCAAAGTGGATGGCCATGCAGTCGCCGACGGCGGTCAGGCTCTGCGCCTGCTTGATGATCGCCTCGGGATCCTTGTGGCACAGCAATATGAAGGCAATCTTCGCCACAGGATGAGGTCCGCCCAATTTTCGCCCGCTTCTTCACCTTTACCCGGGCGAAGACATTGTACAGGCCGATGTCTTTTGCTTTTTTGCATGCAGAGGGAGCCCGCGACAAGCCGGGCAGTACGAGGAGCGGGCGGCATGGGATTTCCGGGCACATGGATGACCGAAAGCGAAAGCATGGTCTACCGGGTGGTGCCGAAATGCGCCTGCTCGACCATCGGCCAGATCATGTACTACGCCGACCACGGCAGCTTCTACGACGGCGACATCCATGACGCGACGCAAGGCCTGCACAAGTGGGCCCGCGAGGAAAGCCAGAACCCGATCCGCGCGAACGTGAAGACCCGTGGCACCTATGCCTTCACCGCCGTGCGCAACCCCTACAGCCGCATCCTGTCGAGCTTCTTCGACAAGATCTGCGGCATCCAGCGCAACGGCAACCGCTACCGCGGCAACCTCGTGCCGATGCTGGTGCAAAAATACGGGATCGAGGTCGGCGGGCCGGACGGCAAGGAGGAGTTCGACCAGATCCGTTCCTTCCGCCGCTTCTTGCTGTTTGCCCGCGACACCATCCGCTGGCGCCGCCCGATGGACCCCGACATCCACTGGTCGGCGGTCTCGGGCCATGTCTCGACCTTCATCGCGGGCGGAGGGCGGTATGACAGCATCTTCTGGACCGAGAAATTCGACGAAGGCATGCAGAGCGTGCTGGACAAGGTGCAGACCCGGCACCCCGTAGACCTGAAGGCCATCCCCCGCTTCAATGAATCCGAGGCCCACGGGCCGAAGCGTGCGCACCCGGTCGAGGACTATTTCGACGATCTGTCGATGCATCTGGTTTACGAGATCTACAAGCGCGACTTCGATCTCTTCCGCTACGATGTCGAGAACCCGGGAAACAAGATGCCGATCGGCGAGATCGACCTCGACGAGGTGCACGCCAAGCTCGGCGACTGAGCGTCAGGCCCCCTCTGGCGCCAGTCCCAGATATCCGAAGACCGCCGGGCGCAGTCGGGCTTCGATGGCGGCGAGGTCGCACTCGCCATCCGCCAGCGCCGCGTGCACCATGCCCCGGCAGAGCGCCGAGAGATCGCGCGCCGCTGTCTCGGGCTGCGCGATGCCGAAGCTCTCGAGCAGTTCCACAATCTGCCTGTCCACCAGTCCGCCGCCGGCGCAGATGTCCTCTTCGTCGACGTCGAGCATGTCCTCGAGCTTCTCCAGCTCGCGCGACAGCTCCGGCGCACGCGCATGGTGCTGGATCGAGGCTTGCAGCACCGTCTCGGTGGCGCGACGCAGATCCATCGCCTTCGCGGCTTGGACAGCGCCAAACATGTCCTCGAAGAACTGCATCTTCTGGCGCCGCACCAGCTCGGCCAGGATCGTCTCCTTGTTCGGAAAATACTGGTAGAGTGTGCCAATGCTCACCCCAGCCCGCTCGGCCACGCCATTCGTGGTGAGCGCCGCGATTCCCCTGACTTCGAGAATCTGAGCCGCGGCCGTGAGCATCGCCTCGACCGAGGCGCGCGAACGGCCTTGGCGCGGTGTTTTCCGGGGGGTTAGCGCGACGATTCTTGCCATGGGGGAATGCGAGTAGGAAACCTGAGGGAATACTCACATTCTAGCGGGGACCTGGGAGAGCAGACAAGGACTTCGTCATGACCGGATATTGGACTGGCCGAAAGGTGCTGCTGACCGGCGCGACGCGCGGCATCGGGCGCGCCATGGCCGAGCAACTCGTGGCCGAGGGCGCGACCGTGCTTGGCGTCGCCCGCAACGTCGCCGCCCTGGACGGGATGACCCGGCGGCTCGGATCGCGATTCGACGGGCTCGAGGCCGACCTCGGCGATCCCGAAATTCCGCGCGGCGTGGTCAATTGGGTGGCCGACGTGCACCCAGACTGCTCGGTGCTGATCAACAATGCGGCAGTGATGAGCTACCCGCTGCTCGCCGATGGCGGGAACCACGACGCCGGGATCGAGGAGGAAGTGCGGATCAACCTGATCGCCCCCATGCAGATCGCCACGGCGCTTCTTCCCAGGCTCGCCGCACGGTCCGGGGCGCGGATCGTCAATGTCACATCGGGGCTGGCGGTCGCGCCCAAGACCGATGCGCCGATCTACTGCGCCACCAAGGCCGGGATGCGCAGCTTCACCCGCAGCCTGCGCTACCAAGCCGAGGACGCCGAACTGCGGATCGGCATCTGCGAGGCGCTGCTGCCGGCGGTGAACACGTCGCTCTCGCGCGGCCGGGCCGAGCGCAAGATGGCAGCCCCCGAGGCCGCCGCGGCCATCCTCGCCGGCGCCGAGGCCGGAAGGCCGGAAATCTGGATCGGCAAGACCCGGCTGCTGCGCAAGGTCATGCGGCTGTCGCCCGCGCTCGGCCACCTCATCATGCGCCGGATCGAGGCCTAAAGCTCAGGCCTCAAGCTCCTCCGAGGGGATCATCGGGAAAAACTGTCCCGACGACCACAGCCCGAACCAGCGGGCCCCGTCATGCTCGTGATGCACGCCCAGTTCGACCAACCGGTAGAAGCTCTTGCGGTCGATCAGCGCCTCGAGATTGCGCCGCACAAGGACGTAGGGCGCAGGCTCGCCGGTCTCGGCATCGCGCACCACGCGGATCGGGTGGTCCGGTCCCGCGACGGCGAAATCGCCGACATGGGTCTGGAAGGTCAGCACCTGCGACTCGCCCGCCCCTTCCGCTTCGAAGTCGATGGCGACGAAGGGCGCGTCCTCGACGGTGATTCCGACCATCTCGACCGGCGTCACGAGGAAGTATTTCTCGCCGTCTTTTCTCAAGATCGACGAGAACAGTTTCACCAGCTCGAACCTGCCGATGGGAGTCCCGAGGTAGAACCACGTGCCGTCGCGGGCGATCCGCATGTCCAGATCGCCGCAGAAGGGCGGTTTCCAGCGCTCGACCGGCGGCAGGCCCCGCCCCGAAGCGGCGCGTGCTGCAGCAGCTATGCCATCAGCCGAGGGTGTCACGTAATTTTGTGTGCGCATTGCTTTTGCCATTTTTCCCCCCCGCGATACACTCGCTTCGGTAAAGGATTTACGCAAGGGAGTCTCCCCCATGTCCGAAGACCTGGTCGCCGAGATCGAGGCGCTGGAAGAAAAGCTCGCCGAAGCCAAGTCGGCGATCACCCGGCGCTTCATCGGGCAGGAACGGGTCGTCGACCTGACCCTAGCCGCCCTGCTCTGCGGGGGCCATGCGCTGCTCATCGGTCTGCCCGGTCTCGGCAAGACCCGGCTGGTCGAGACGCTGTCGACGGTCATGGGCCTGAACGGCAACCGCGTGCAGTTCACCCCCGACCTGATGCCCGCCGACATCCTCGGCTCCGAGGTGCTGGAAACCGCCACCGACGGCAGCCGCGCCTTCAAGTTCCTGCCCGGCCCGATCTTCTGCCAGCTCTTGATGGCCGACGAGATCAACCGCGCCTCGCCCCGCACCCAGTCGGCACTTCTGCAGGCGATGCAGGAGAAATCGGTGACCATTGGCGGCGAGACCCGCACGCTCGAGCTGCCGTTCCACGTGCTGGCCACGCAGAACCCGATCGAGCAGGAGGGCACCTACCCGCTGCCCGAGGCGCAGCTCGACCGCTTCCTCGTGCAGATCGATGTCGCCTACCCCGATCGCAAGACGGAAAAGGACATCCTGCTGGCCACCACAGGCACCGAGGAGGCACAGGCGCATCAGGTCTTCGATCCTGCCACGCTGATGGCCGCGCAGCACCTGCTGCGCCGCATGCCCGTGGGCGACGCGGTGGTCGAGATGATCCTCGATCTGGTGCGCGCTTTCCGCCCTGCGGATCCCTCCTCTTCCGCGCGTGTGCGCGACACCGTCGCCTGGGGTCCCGGCCCGCGCGCCGCCCAGGCGCTGATGCTGACCGTGCGCGCCCGCGCCCTGCTGCAGGGCCGGCTCGCCCCCTCTCCCGAGGACGTGATGGACATGGCCCGCCCGGTGCTGGTGCACCGCATGGCGCTGACCTTCTCGGCCCGCGCCCGCGGTGAGGATCTGGGCAGCATCATCGACGAGGTCTGCGGCGCGCTCGAACCCTCCGAGGCGGCCGCTTGATCAGCCCTGTCGCCCAGCTCCGCAAGAGCGCGCAGGAAGAAGCCACCCGTTTTCCGGCCCTGCTGGCCCGCGCCGAACAGCTTGCGGGCACCGTCCTCTTGGGCGAGCACGGGCGGCGACGCTCGGGGCTCGGCGACGACTTCTGGCAATACCGCCCGCTGCGCCCGGGCGACACCTACCGCTCGATCGACTGGCGGCGCTCCGGCCGCGGCGACGACCAATACGTGCGCGAGCGTGAATGGCAGATTGCACAGAGCGTGCAGCTCTGGGTCGATAGCGGTGCCTCGATGCGCTTCTCCTCGCACAAGGACTTGCCGACCAAGGGCGACCGCGCGCGGCTGGTCGCGCTGGCCGCCTCGATCCTGCTGATCCGTGGCGGCGAGCGGGTGGGCTTCACCGGCTGGTCGCTGCCGCCGCGCAACGGCGACATTCAGATCTTGCGGCTCGCCGAAGCGCTGACCAAGGATGACGACGAGGACTACTCCGCGCCCGAGGCGCGCGGCATGATCCCCCACGCGCGGGCCATGTTCGTGTCGGATTTCCTCGGCGATATCGCCCCCATGGAAGCCGCGCTGACCAAGGCCGCCGACCGCGGCGTGCGCGGGGTTCTGCTCCAGGTTCTTGACCCTTCGGAAGAGAGTTTCCCCTTCAAGGGCCGCACGATTTTCGAGAGCGTCGGCAAGACCTTGGCGCATGAGACGCTGAAGGCGGGCGACCTGCGCGAACGCTATCTCGAACGCCTTGCCGAGCGAAAAGCGCGGCTTGGCCACCTCTCTCGGTTAACGGGTTGGCAATTTCTGTGCCATCATACCAATGACAGCGCGCAGAACGCCTTGCTCTGGGTCTACCGCGCGATGGACGGAGGGCACGGATGACGGTTCTCGGCCCCCTGGGCTTCACCGCCCCCTGGCTGCTGCTTGGATTGCTGGCGTTGCCGGTGCTCTGGGTGATCCTGCGCGCCGTGCCCCCGGCGCCGATCCGTCGGCTGTTTCCCGGCGTGGTGCTGCTGCTGGGCCTCAAGGACGACGACCAGGTCACCGACCGCACGCCCTGGTGGCTGCTGCTGTTGCGCCTGCTGGCGGTGGCCGCGGTCATCATCGGCCTTGCCGGTCCGATCCTCAATCCCGAAGACGAGGCAGAGGCCGCCGGCACAGGCCCGCTCTTGGTGGTGATGGATGCAAGCTGGTCCTCTGCCGCGGACTGGCGCGCGCGGCAGGTGGCGCTCGATGCGCTGCTCTCCCGTGCCGAGCGCGAGGCGCGCCCGGTCGCCGTGCTGCGGCTGACCGAACCCGAGGTACCCCAGTTCCAGCAGGCCGCCGTGCTGCGCGCCCGCCTCAGCGGGTTGCAACCTGAGCCCTGGGAGCCGGGCGAGGCCGATGTGACCCGCGCCCTGTCGATGTTGCCCGCAGGCGATTTTGACAGCTACTGGATGTCCGACGGGCTTGCCCGCGACAGCCGCGATCCGCTGCTCAACGCGCTCATGGATCACGGGCAGGTCACCGTCTTCGAAAGCCCGCGGAACCTCACCGCCCTGCTGCCGCCCGCCTTCGCGGACGGCCACGTGCAGTTGACCGCCCGTCGCCTGCATGCCGGGGCCGAACGCGAGATCTCGATCGCCGCGCACGGGCTCGATCCGGCGGGCAACCCCACCGTGCTGGTCCGCGCGCCGCTGACCTTTGCCGAGGGCGCGGCGGAGGGCGCGCTGGACCTCTCGCTGCCCGCCGAGCTGCGCGCCCGCATCACCCGTTTCGAGATCGACGGCGCCCGCAGCGCCGGGGCGGTCAGCCTGCCCGACGACAGCCTGCGCCGCCGCGAGGTCGCGTTGATCGCCGGGAACGAGAACCGGGAGGGACTCGAGCTGCTCTCGCCGCTCTACTACCTTCACAAGGCTTTGGAAGAGGATGTCGATCTTCTGGACGGCGCGCTGACCGAGGTGCTGCCCGCGAACCCCGATGTCATCGTGCTGGCCGATGTGGCGACACTCGGCCCCAAAGAGCAAGAGGGCGTGGCCGCCTGGCTCGAAAAGGGCGGCACGCTGCTGCGCTTCGCCGGGCCGCGGCTTGCCGCGTCCGATGTCTCGCGCGACCGCGAGGACCCGCTGATGCCGGTGCGCCTGCGTGCCGGTGGCCGCTCGGTCGGCGGCGCCATGAGTTGGGGCGAGCCGAAATCCCTTGCGCCCTTCCCCGCCGGCAGCCCCTTCGAAGGTCTGGCCGTCCCCGAGGACGTCACCGTGACCAGCCAGATCATGGCTCAGCCCGACCCCACGCTCGCCGACCGGGTCATCGCCCAACTCAGCGACGGCACGCCGCTGGTCACCCGCAAACGGGTTGGCCAGGGGCAGGTCGTGCTGTTCCACGTCACCGCCAACGCCGAATGGTCGAGCCTGCCGCTCTCGGGGCTCTTCGTGCAGATGCTTGAGCGGCTGGCAATCTCGGCCATGCCTGCCGCCCCCGAACCCGAGGAGCTTGCCGGCACCATCTGGCGACCGATCCGCGTGCTCGATGGCTTCGGCGCGGTGGTCGATGCCGGCACCCTGCCTGGCGTGCCCGGCGAGGCGTTGCTGACCGCCGATCTTGGCCCAGAGCTGCGGCCCGGCCTCTACCAGGGCGAGGAACGCAGTCTTGCGCGGAACGTGGTGACCGCGGACCGGGTGTTGCAGCCCGCCACATGGCCCGACACCGTTCCGGTCGAGGGTCTGACCCGCCCGCAGGAAACGCCGCTCGCCGGCTGGCTTCTGGCGCTCGCCATTGCGCTGCTTCTGGCAGATGTGATCGCCTCGCTGGCACTCTCGGGCCGGCTGCGCGGCGCACGCCCCAGCGCGGCCGCCGTGCTACTGGCCCTGGCGCTCGGCCCGCTCGCCGCCCCCGGTACGGCCCAGGCGCAGGGCGAATCCTCCACACCCCCGACCGAAACAGACGCCTTTGCCGAGGCCGCCACCGCCGAGGTCACCCTCGCGCATGTGGTCACCGGCGACGCGCAGCTCGACGATTTGGCCCAGAACGGCCTGCGCGGTCTGTCGGAAACACTCTATTATCGCACCTCTGTCGAACCCGCCGAGCCGATGGCGGTGAACCTCGAAAGCGACGAGCTGGCCTTTTTCCCCTTGCTCTACTGGCCGATCACCCCGTCGCAGCCGACCCCCTCACCCGCCGCCTATGCCAAGCTCAACGAGTACCTGCGCTCGGGCGGAATGATCCTCTTCGACACCCGCGATGCCGATGTGGCGGGGTTCGGCGCCGCCTCGCCCGAGGGCCGCAAGCTGCGCGAGCTGGCAGCCCCGCTCGACATCCCGCCGCTGGAGCCGCTGCCGCAGGACCACGTGCTCACCCGCACCTTCTACCTGCTGCAGGATTTCCCCGGACGATACACAAGCCGCGACGTCTGGGTCGAGGCTGCCCCGCCCGACGCCGAACTGGTCGAGGGCATGCCCTTCCGCAACCTCAACGACAATGTCACTCCGGTGGTGATCGGTGGCAATGACTGGGCCGGAGCCTGGGCGGTGGACAACCGCGGCAACCCGCAGGTGCGCATCGGCTCGGGCTTTGCCGGCGAGCGCCAGCGCGAGATCGCCTACCGCTTCGGGGTCAACCTGGTGATGCACGTGCTGACCGGCAACTACAAATCCGACCAGGTCCACGTGCCCGCGCTGCTCGACAGGCTCGGCCAATGACCGGCGGCACAAGACCCGGCACGACAACGACCGGCCCAAGCAACGGACTCCCCGAATGACCGGCGAAATCGTCTTTGACCCGCTCCTGCCCTGGCCCGTGATCTGGGCGCTAGGGGCCGTGGCCCTGGCCTCCGTGGCGCTGGCGCTCTGGCGCGGCATGCCCGGCTGGGCGCTGCGCTTCTTCGCCGGCTTCGTGCTGGTGGCAGCGCTGACCCAGCCCTCGTTCCAGGAAGAGGACCGCGCGCCGCTCTCCGACATCGTGCTGCTGCTCGAGGACCAGAGCGCCTCGCAGCGCCTCGGCGACCGGCTCGAGACCACCTCCGAGACCGCCGACGCGCTCGAGGCGCGGCTCGCGGCGCGGCCGAACACCGAGGTGCGCCGCATTACCGTACCCGACGGCGAGGGCGACAGCGGCACGTTGCTGATGACCGCCCTGTCCGGGGCCCTCGCCGAAGAGCCGCGCGGCCGCGTCGCCGGGATCTTCCTGCTGTCAGACGGGCGGCTGCACGACCTCGAACGCGCGCCATCGCTGCCCGCGCCCATGCACCTTCTGCTGACCGGGCATGACACCGACTGGGACCGGCGCCTCATCGTCAAGAATGCCCCGGCCTTTGCGATCCTCGGCGAGCCGGTGACCCTCACCCTGCGGATCGAGGATGATGGTGCCGCCCCGCAAGAGCGCGAGACCGAGCTGCGGATCTCGATCGATGGCGGCGAGCCTGACAGCTACCGCGTGCCGCTCGGCCAGGACATTGAGCTGCCGGTCACCCTGCCGCATGGCGGGCTCAACGTGATCCAGTTCACCACCCCCGAAGGCGAGGCCGAACTCACCGACCGCAACAACACCGCGCTGGTGCAGATCAACGGCGTGCGAGACCGGCTGCGCGTGCTGCTGGTCTCGGGCGAACCCCATGCCGGCAGCCGCACCTGGCGCAACCTGCTGAAGTCCGACAGCTCCGTCGATCTCGTTCACTTCACCATCCTGCGGCCGCCCGAAAAGCAGGACGGCGTGCCGGTCACCGAGCTCTCGCTCATCGCCTTTCCCACCCGCGAGCTCTTCCTCGAGAAGATCGAGGATTTCGATCTGATCATCTTCGACCGCTACAAACGGCGCGGCATCCTGCCAGCGATCTACCTCGAGAACGTGCGCAACTACGTCGAGAATGGGGGCGCCGTGCTGGTTGCCGCCGGTCCCGATTTCGCCAGCGCCGATTCCATCTATCGCTCACCCCTGTCCGAGATCCTGCCCGCCGAGCCCACCGCCCGGGTGATCGACCGCGGCTATCGGCCCACGGTCACCGACCTCGGACAGCGACACCCGGTCACCGCCGGTCTCACCGGAGAGGACAGCTGGGGCCGATGGATGCGCCAGGTCGAGGTGCAGCCAAACGACAGCGCCGAGGTCCTGATGACCGGCGCCGAGGACAAGCCGCTGCTGGTGCTCGACCGGATCGGCGAAGGGCGCGTGGCGCTCATCGCCTCGGATCAGGCCTGGCTCTGGTCGCGCGGCTTCGAAGGCGGCGGCCCGCAGCTCGACCTGCTGCGACGCTTGGCGCATTGGATGATGAAGGAACCCGAGCTCGAGGAAGAAGCGCTCTGGGCCGAGGCCACGGGCCAGCGCATGCGCATCATCCGCCGCACCCTGGAGGAGGGCGTGGGCGCGGTCACCGTGACCCGCCCCGATGGAACCGAAGACAGCGTCTCCTTGAAAGAGGTCTCGCCGGGCCGCTTCGAGGCGGAATACGACGGGCCCGAAATCGGTCTCTACCGGCTGAAGGAGGGTGACCAGGAATCGGTGATCGGCCTCGGCCCTGCCGCCCCGCGCGAGTTCGAGCAGACCATCGCCGATGGCGGGGCGCTGGAACCGGTCGTCGCCTCGCTGCGCGGCGGAGAGGCGCGGATCGAAGAGGGGCTGCCGACCATTCGCGCGGTCGGTGCCGGGCGCCCCGCCGCGGGCCGCGGCTGGCTCGGGATCACCCCGCGCGAGGCCTTCGAGACGATGGATGTCACCCGCATCCCTCTGTTGCCGCCTTGGCTGACCCTGCTGCTCGCGGCAGGCTTCATCGTCGGGGCGTGGCTGCGCGAGGGGCGTCGCTGAGCCGCGGCTGGCAGGTCGGCTGCTCTCAGAACAACCCTTCCCTTTGAAGGGAAAAGCCCCTGCCTCAGCCCTCCTCGCTGGCCAGCAGCACCTCGCGCGACTGAGAGGTGAATTCACGCCGCAGGATCACCGAGATCGTGATCACCACCGCGATCAGCAGCGGGATCGAGCCCAGCAGCCAGGCGGTCGAGCCGATGCCGAAGTAGACCGAGCGCAGGCCCCGGTTGTAGCTGCGCGCTGCAAGGATATTGATCTCGGCCGCCTTCGCAGCGCGGGTATAGGCGATGGTGCTCTCGTCGTTCGGCACCGCCCCCATCATCACCGAGCAATAGCCGAAGAGCCGGTTCGACCAGACGAATTTCAAGAAGGCGTTGGCGGCGAAGGCAAGGATCAGCAGCAGCTTCGCCTCCCAGACGATCGTGGGCGCATCGCCCCCGACCGAAAGGTCGTCGGCCACGCCGCGCACCCGGTCCGGGTTGCCCAGCAATGCGAAAATCCCGCCGATGGCGATCATCGAGGTCGAGGCGAAGAAGGCCGTGCTTTGCCGCAGGCTGCCGATGATGCTGGAATCGAAGATGCGCGGCTGGCGGGTGACGAAGTGTTTCATCCAGTGCCGCCGGTAGCGCGCCATCAGCACCGAGACCGAAGGGCGGCGCGCCGGCGGATGCTCGATCAGCCACGAACAGGCAAGCCAGCTGACCACCAGCAGCAGCACCCCCGCCAGATCGAGCGGCGTGAAGTAATAGAAGGGATCGAGCGAGGGCAGCATGGTCAGAACGGCTTGGCCACGACCAGCCACAGGATGGCGATCGTGCCCACCACGCTGATCTCGTTGAATATGCGCAGGAACATGTCCGACTCGCGGAACGTGCCGCGTTTGGCCCGACCGACCAGCACGCCGGTCCAGACATAATGCGCCGCCAGCAGCACCACGAGGGCGATTTTGGCGTGCAGCCAGGCCGGGAAGCCCCAGAGCACCCCGAGCCAGAGCCCGGTGATTGCCGCGATCACAGCCAGCCCCGCCGAGAAGCGGTAGAGCCGGTAGGTCAGGTCTCCGAGGGGCCCGAACTCCCCGGTCTTCGCGAAGTCGCGTTTCCAGTAGATGAGCGCGCGCGGCACGGCGAAGATGGAGGTCATCCACCCCATGACGCAAAGAATGTGAATGATCTTCAGCCAAGTCATGAGGGCCACCTGTTATCATTCTCCTGCCTCGCGCAAGATCCGCAGGCACCGCACGCGCGCCACCATGGCAAAAATGCTTGGCCCCCGCGCAAATTGGTTATATGAGTTTACCAATTCGAGGAGGAGACCCCGATGCAGATGCCAGCCCCCGATGCAAGCATCCTCGCGCGCAAGGACCAGATCGTCGCGCGGCTGAGGGAGGTCTTGCCCGCCAGCGCTGTGATCTCGGATCTGTCCGAGACCCGCGCCTACGAATGCGACGCGCTCACCGCCTACCGTTGCCCGCCGCTCTGCGCGGTCCTGCCCTCCTCGACCGAAGAGGTCTCGGCCGTGCTGAAGATCTGCCACGAGGAAGGCGTTCCCGTGGTGCCGCGCGGCTCCGGCACCTCGCTCGCCGGCGGCGCATTGCCCACGGCCGACAGCGTGATCCTCGGCGTCGCGAAGATGAACCGCGTGCTCGAGACGGATTACGCCAACCGCTTCATCCGCGTGCAGACCGGGCGCACCAACCTCTCGGTCAGCGGCGCGGTGGCCGAGGAAGACTTCTTCTACGCCCCCGACCCCTCTTCGCAGCTCGCCTGCGCCATCGCCGGCAATATCGCGATGAATTCGGGTGGCGCGCATTGCCTGAAGTACGGGGTGACGACCAACAACCTCATGGGCGTGACCATGGTGCTGATGGACGGCACGGTGATCGAGCTTGGCGGCGCGCACCTCGACGCGCCGGGGCTCGACCTGCTGGGCGTGATCTGCGGCTCCGAGGGCCAGCTTGGCGTGGTCACCGAGGCAACGCTGCGCATCCTGCGCAAGCCCGAGGGCGCAAGGCCGGTGCTGATGGGCTTTGCCGCCAACGAGGTCGCCGGGGAATGCGTGTCGGACATCATCAAGGCCGGCGTGCTGCCGGTGGCGATCGAGTTCATGGACCGCCCCTGCATCGAGGCCTGCGAGGCTTTTGCCCACGCGGGCTACCCCATGTGCGAGGCGCTGCTGATCGTCGAGGTCGAGGGCTCGGAGGCCGAGATCGCCGAACAGCTCGAGAAGATCGTCGAAATTGCGAAGCGCCACAATCCGGTCGAGCTGCGCGAGGCGCGCGACGAGGACGAGGCGGGCCGCATCTGGCTCGGCCGCAAGTCCGCCTTCGGCGCCATGGGGCAGATCAACGACTACATGTGCCTCGACGGCACGATTCCCGTCTCCTCCCTGCCCCACGTGCTGCGTCGGATCGGCGAGATGTCGGAGGAGTTCGGCCTGAAAGTCGCAAATGTCTTCCACGCCGGCGACGGCAACATGCACCCGCTGATCCTCTTCAACGCCAACGAGGAAGGCCAGCTCGAGCTCTGCGAGCGCTTCGGGGCAGAGATCCTCAAGCTCTGCGTCGAGGTCGGCGGCTGCTTGACCGGCGAGCACGGCGTGGGAATCGAGAAACGCGACCTCATGCACACGCAATACCGGCCCGCCGATCTCGAGGCGCAGATGGCGGTGAAGGACGTTTTCGATCCGCAGTGGCTGCTGAACCCGGCAAAGGTGTTCCCGCTGGACGCCTCGAAAAGCCGCCGGACCCTCGCCATCGCCGCTGAATGAAAGCGGCTGCACTCAGGACAGAGCAAGGGCGACGTCCCTGCGCACAGATCTACACGGGGGCTGCGCCTCCGCACCCCGGGATATTGGGACCTAGAAGAACATGAGACCGACGAGCGAAGATGATCTGGCCGAGGCGATCCTTGGCACAAAGGGCGCGCTGTCGATCCGTGGCGGCGGCACCCGCCCGATTGGCACCGCAGAGGGCGCGCTTCTGGAAACCGGCGGCCTGTCGGGCGTGACGCTCTATGAGCCGGGCGCGTTGACGCTGGTGGCCAAGGCGGGCACCCCGCTTTCGGAGGTGGAGGCCGCGCTCGACGCCGAGGCCCAGCGGCTCGCCTTCGAGGTGCCGGACATGCGCGGCCTTCTGGGCACGCAGGGCGAAAGCACGCTGGGGGGGATCGTGGCGGCCAATGCCTCGGGGCCGCGGCGCATCGCGTCCGGCGCCTGCCGCGACTTCCTTCTGGGCGTGCGCTTTGTCGATGGCGCGGGCACCGTTGTGTCGAATGGCGGGCGGGTGATGAAGAACGTCACCGGCTACGATCTGGTCAAGCTGATGGCCGGCAGCCATGGCACGCTCGGGGTGCTGACCGAGGTGAGCTTCAAGGTGCTGCCGAAGCCCGAGGCTGCGGCAACGCTGGTGCTGCACGGGCTTTCGGATGCCGAGGCGGTGGCGGCGATGGCGGCGGCGCTCGGATCGCCCTACGATGTCACTGGCGCGGCGCATGATCCGGCGGCGCGCACCACTCTGCTGCGCATCGAGGGCTTCGCGCGCTCGGTCGCCTACCGGCTGCAACAGCTCAAGGCGCTCTTCCCGGGGCGCGAGATCACCGAGGAGACCGATCCCGCCGCTGTCGCCGACCTATGGGCCGCCGTGCGCGATGTCGCGGCCCTGCAGGGCCGCGCGGGAGATATCTGGCGGATTTCCTGCAAGCCCTCGGACGCGCCGGAGCTGGCCGCGCGGCTGCGTGCCGAGGCGCTGCTCTACGACTGGGGCGGCGGGCTGCTCTGGGCGCTGCTGCCCGAGGGCACAGACGCCCGCGCCCGACTCGGCGCCTTTGCCGGCCATGCCACGCGGGTGCGCGGCACCGGCGGCACGCCCGCCTTCCATCCCGATCCCGCCCCCGTCGCCGCCCTCAGCGAAGGGCTGCGCCGCCGCTTCGATCCGCGCGGCGTGCTGAACCCCGGGCTGATGGCGTGACCCGAGCGAGCTGAGGACCAAGACATGCAGACCACCTTCACCCCCGACCAGCTTCGCGATCCGGGGACGCAACGGGCCAACGAGATCCTGCGTTCCTGCGTGCATTGCGGCTTTTGCACCGCCACCTGCCCCACCTACCAGGTGCTGGGCGACGAGCTCGACAGCCCGCGCGGACGCATCTACCTGATCAAGGACATGCTCGAGAACGAGCGCGTGCCGGACGCCAAGACCGTGAAGCATATCGACCGGTGCCTCTCGTGCCTGTCGTGCATGACCACCTGCCCCTCGGGCGTGCATTACATGCACCTCGTGGACCACGCGCGGGCCTATATCGAGAAAAACTACACCCGCCCCTGGCACGACCGGGCGCTGCGCTGGACGCTGGCACAGATCATCCCGCACCCGATGCGTTTCCGCGTCGCGCTTGCGCTGGCGAAGCTGGGCCGTCCCTTTGCCGGGCTGCTGCCCGACCCGCGGCTGAAGGCGATGCTACAGATGGCGCCCAAGCGCATCCCGCCGGTCAGCCGCAACGACGATCCGCAGAGCTTTGCCGCCACCGCGCCGAAGCGCAAGCGCGTGGCGTTGATGACCGGCTGCGCGCAGAAGGCGCTGAACACCGACATTAACGACGCCACCATCCGCCTGCTGCGGCGGCTCGGCTGCGAGGTGGTGGTGGCCAAGGGCGCCGGCTGCTGCGGCGCGCTCACCCACCACATGGGGCGCGAGAAGGAGGCGCATGGCTCGGCCGAGGCCAATATCCACGCCTGGATGGCCGAGATGGAGGGCGAGGGCCTCGACGCCATCGTCATCAACACCTCGGGCTGCGGCACCACGGTGAAGGACTACGGCCACATGTTCCGCAGCTCGCCGCTCGCGGAGGCAGCGGCGCAGGTCTCGGCCAAGGCGATGGACATCAGCGAGCTGCTGCGCGATCTCGAGATCCCGCAAGGCGCGCCGAAGGGTCTGCGCGTCGCCTATCACTCCGCCTGCTCGCTGCAGCACGGCCAGAAGGTGAAAGCCGCACCCAAGGATTTGCTCAAGCGCGCCGGTTTCGAGGTGGTCGAGCCCGCCGACAGCCACCTTTGCTGCGGCAGCGCCGGCACTTACAACCTGCTGCAGCCCGAGATCTCGAAACAGCTGCGCGACCGCAAGGTGCAGACGCTCGAGGCCAAGGCGCCGCAGCTCATCGCCGCGGGCAACATCGGCTGCATGATGCAGATCGGCTCGGGCACCGGGCTGCCGGTCGTGCACACCGTTGAGCTGCTCGACTGGGCCACCGGCGGGCCAAGACCGCGCGCACTCGAGGCGATGGACTGACCCCATAGACTCTCCGCAAGCGCCCCAATTTCGCCCCAGACGCGCCCTAGCGTGGGCGGGCGAACAGGGAGTCATTTGCGTGAGATACCTCATTGCGCTGCTCGCCGCGCTGCTGGCCGCGCCAGCTTTCGCGCAGGGTAGCCTGTTTTCCATGGAAAGCCGCGAGGACGGGCGCGGCTGGGAGGCGGTCGGGCGGCTGGAAATCGGCGGCAAGGCCTTCTGCACCGGCGCACTGATCGCGCCGGACCTCGTGCTCACCGCAGCGCATTGCCTGTTCGACTCGCAGAGCGGCGCGCGGGTACCGGTGGAGCAGATCCAGTTCCTCGCCGGATGGCGCAACGGCCGCGCCGCTGCCTACCGCCGCGTGCGCCGGGCACTTTCGCTCGACAGTTACGACTTCAAGGCCCCGGCCAGCCCCGAGCGGGTCCGCAGCGACCTCGCGGTGATCGAGTTGCAGCTGCCGATCCGCAACAGCGCCATCGCGCCCTTCAGCCTCGGCCCCTTCCCCGAGGCAGGGGACGAGTTGGGCGTCGTCTCCTATGCACATGACCGATCAGAAGCCCCTGCCTTGCAGGACTACTGCGGCGTGCTTGACCGACAGGAGGGCATGCTGGTGCTCGACTGCACGGTGGATTTCGGCAGCTCCGGCTCGCCGGTTTTCTCGTTCGAGGGCGGCGCGCCGCGCATCGTGTCGGTCATCTCGGCCAAGGCCGAGGCCGGCGGCGCGCCGGTCTCGCTGGCCACCGGCCTTTCGGGCCCGCTTGCCGAACTGCGCGGCGCGTTCGAGGAAGACATCGTGCTCAACCCGCTCGTCGCGGGCACCCGGCGCGACACCGGCGCGAAGTTCATCAAACCATGAGGGGGGGTCTCGCCCTTCTCCTGCTGCTGCCGGGGCTGGCATGGGCGCAGGCGAATTTCGACGTGATCGACGGGCGCGGCGACCTGCTCGGCTGGGAGGCCGTGGGGCGTCTCGACGCCAAGGGCGCCTTTTGCACCGGCGCGCTCATTGCCCCGGACCTCGTGCTGACCGCCGCCCACTGTGTCTACACCCCGGACGGCACGCCACGCCCGCCCGAGAGCCTGACCTTTCGCGCCGGCTACGCGCGCGGCACCGAGATCGTGGCGCAGCGGGTGCGCCGCTGGGTCACCCCGCCCGCCTACGTCCAGCGCTCGCGGCCGACCCATGAGACCGTCGCGGTCGACGTCGCGCTGCTCAAGCTCGAGGCGCCGATCACCAGCGCCGAGGCCGATCCCTTCCGCCTCCTTCAGCATGCGCCCGAGGGCAGCGAGGTCACCGTGCTCAGCTATGGCAAGGGCCGCGAAGACGTGCTCTCGCGCGAGCCCTCCTGCGCGGTCACCGGGCATTTCGCCGACGGCATCCTGGGCTTTGACTGTGACGTGACCTTCGGCAGCTCGGGCGCGCCGGTCTTCCTGCGTGAAAACGGGCGGCTGCGGATCCTGTCGGTGATCTCCTCGAGCGGCGGCGGTGCGGCCTACGGGCCGGGGATCGCGGCGCTGGTGCCCGACCTGGCGGCACGGCTGCGCGCTGACGCCGCCCGCCCGGTGGCCAGCGCCGGAGCGCGGCGCATCACCGTCGGCGGCGGGCGCGACGGCACCGGCGCGCGCTTCGTGAAACCTTGAGATCGCCGCCCTCTTGAAAGCACAAAAATCTCTCCCCATCTGAGCGTTACCGGGGTGCCTGAGACAGGGCCCTGGATCAACCCCGCGCCTGTTCCGGATGGAAAGGCGCAGCACAAAGCTATCGCACGTTTCGCTCAATGGAGGATTCCCATGCGACATTTCGATCTTGCCCCGCTCTATCGCGCCACGGTCGGCTTCGACCAGATCGCCGACATGATGGACCGGGTGCTGGCCAGCGACGTGGCCCAGCCCAGCTACCCCCCCTACAACATCGAGAAGACCGCCGATGATGCCTATCGCATCTCCATCGCCGTGGCCGGCTTCGCCGACGAGGACCTTTCGGTCGAGGTGAAAGAGCACGCGCTGGTGGTCTCTGCCAAGAAATCCGAAGACAGCGAAGGCCGCACCTACCTGCACCGCGGCATCGCCACCCGCGCCTTCGAACGCCGCTTCACGCTTGCCGATCACGTCCGGGTCGAGGGCGCAACGCATGAGAACGGCATGCTGCACATCGATCTGCGCCGCGAGATCCCCGAAGCGCTGAAACCGCGCCGGATCGCCATCGCCAAGCCGCAGGCCTCGAAGGCCATCGAGAAGGACGTGGTCGACTCGCAGTCGGTCAACTGACCGGCGCGTCCTGACCTGACGAGGGCCCCGCTGGACGCAGCGGGGCCCTTCTTGCGTCTTGCCCCCGACGCTTCAGGACCACCCTACCCCGCTACGCGCCGACCTCCAGCACCACCGCGCCGGCCCGGTGCCGCGTCTCGACCAGACGGTGCGCCTCGGCAATATTGTCCAGCGCGAAACGGGAGTCGATGACCGGGCGCAGCCTGCCCTCGCGCCACAGCGCCAGCAGACTCTCCAGCCCCTCGCGGCTGTCGCCGCTCACGTGAAGCGCCATGCGCGGGCCGCCGGAGAGCTTGGACCGCAGCAGGTGGCCAAGCTCGCGCAGCCCGAAGTTGAGTGGCAGGAAGAGCCCCTGCTTGTCCAGCAGTCCGCGGCTCTCGGGCCAGCTCATCGCCCCCACCGTGTCGAAGATCAGATCGAAGCGGCCTGTGATCTCGTCGCTGCGATAGTCGAGCACGCGCTCCGCCCCGAGGCCGCGCAGAATGGCTTCGCGTCTTGGCCCCGCCACGGCGGTCACATCCGCGCCGAGCGCTGCGGCGATCTGCACCGCGTAGGCGCCGACGCCGCCAGAGGCCCCGAGGATCAGCACCTTCTGCCCCGCACGCAGCTTCGCGACGTCGCGCAGGAATTCCAGCGCCGTGAGCCCGCCGAAGGGCAAGGCGGCGGCCTCGTCGAACCCCATGCCGTCGGGGATCGGCGCCACCGCGCCCTCGGCCTTCGCAAGCCCGTATTCCGCATGCCCGCCGTGACCGAGCACGGCGACAACCCTTTGCCCGACCTCAAACCCTTCGACACCTGTACCCAGCGCCGCGATCTCACCCGCCACATCCGAGCCCGGCACGAGATGCCGCGGCCTCCACAGGCCCGCAACCAGCCGCCCGATCAGCGCCAGTACTCCGGGGAAGGCCGCGGCGCGCAGGCGCCAGTCGGCGGTGGTGACCGAGGCAGCGCGGACGCGGAGGAGAATCTCGCCCCGTCCCGGCACGGGGCGCGGCAGCTCTTCGATCTGCAGGACATCGGCGGGGCCGTAGCGGTGGACGGTGGCGGCTTTCATGGCTGGCTCCTCGGGGGTCAAATCGGATCTTGCTTGGATGAGCCGCAGATACACTCAACGATTGCGCAGGAATATTGACCAGTATTGCACCATGGCCATACAAATACGCATGGACTGGAAGAACCTCCGCTTCGACTGGAACCGGCTGCGCGGGTTTCTCGCCACCGCCGAACAGGGCTCACTCTCGGGCGCGGCCCGCGCGTTGAAGATGAGCCAGCCAACGCTCGGGCGGCAGGTGGCGGCGCTGGAAAGGGAACTGGGCCTCACTCTCTTCGAGCGTCAGGGCACCGGGCTTCGGCTCACGGAAGCGGGCATGCAGCTCGCCGAGCACGCCCGCGCCATGGGTGAGGCGGCAGAACGGTTGTCGCGCGTCGCCACCGGGCAGCAGCAGGATATCGCCGGGCACGTCACGATCACCGCCTCGGAGATCTATTCCGCCTGGCTGCTGCCACAGGTCCTGCCACGGATTCGCGCCGCCGCGCCCGGGCTGACCATCGAGATCCTCGCCTCCAACGCCATCCGCGACCTGCGGCGCCGCGAGGCCGATATCGCCCTGCGCAACGCCCGGCCGGAGCAGCCTGACCTCATCGCGAAACGCATCGCCGAAGACCGCGGCAGTTTCTACGCCACGCCCGGCTATCTCGCCACGCTGCCGCAGATCGAGTCCCTGCCCGACTTCGCTGCGGCCGAGTTCATCGCCTTCGAGGACCCCGGCCCGCACAGGGCCTTCCTGCGCGAGCTCGGCGCGCCGGTCACCGAGGCGAACTTCCCGATTGTCAGCTCGAGCCATCTTGTACACTGGCAGATGGCCCGCGCGGGGCTTGGCATCGGCGTCGGCCCGCTCGGCCTCGGCGATCCCGACCCGCAACTCACGCGCGTCCTGCCCGAGCTGGAAATTCCCTATCCGGTCTGGCTGGTCGCCCATCGCGAGCTGCACAGTTCGCGCCGAATCCGTCTCGTCTATGACCTTCTGGCCGAGCTGATCCCGCCGCTGTTGCGCGCGTCCTGACCGTTCTTCTCTTTCCAGTTACGCACGGCGCGAGCTTGCCCCCGGCCCCAAGAACGACAAGGGCGCCGCACGGTTTCCCGCACGGCGCCCCTGTTTCAGGTCTGGGAGATCAGTCGAGCTGGAACGACCAGAAGAAGGTTTCGCCCGAGCTGTCGTCGACGCCGTCGTTGTCGGTCGAGACGTAAACGGTGCCATCCTGCGTGATGGCGAGACCCTCGACCTTGTCGACCACGTAACCACCCCAGCCCTTCAGGTCCGGAATCAGGTCGCGCACCTCTTCCTTGCTGACCACGGGAAGCTCGCTCCCCAGCGCTGCGGGAACCATCTCGGCGGCAGGGATGCGATAGACCTTCTTGGTCACCGCCGCGGCACCGATCTGGTTGTCGCGCTCCACCACGTAGACGTAATCGCCATGGGCGGTGATCTCCGAAAGCCCGGTCCAGCCGGTCTCGGCGGCGGCCTTGGCGTAGCGTACGGCGCCCCATTCCCCGGTCTCGGGGGTGTAGGACACCAGCTTCACGTGATCCTTCGGATCGTCGCCCCACTCGCGCTGCACCGCCATCCAAAGCGTACCGTCCAGCATGGTGACGCCCTCGAAGCCGAACCGCTTCTCCTGCGCCAGCAACTCGGCAGGCAGGCCCACCTCCTCCTTGATCTCGCCCTCTGCAGTCACGTGGTAGAGCGCATGCGGCACCAGCTTGGCGGTATTGCCCTCAGAGGCCAGCCAGAAGCCACCCTCGCCGTCGAGCGTGATGCCCTCGATATCGAGCTTCTGCGCCGGCAGTCCCGCGCGGGTCACCTCGATGGCATGGGTGATCTTGGCGGGCTTAGAGCTGGGGTCGATGACGAAGATCCGCGGCTGGAAGCCGTAGAAGCTGTCGTTGACCGCGTAGACCTTGCCGTCCTCGCCCGCGACCATGCCCGAGATCGCACCCCAGCCGATCAGCTCGTCCGCGCCTTCCGAGGTCAGCGTCGGATACATCGCCTCGCCCTCGGCGTATTCGTAGATCATCACGTGGGCGCGCACGCCGCCGTCCTCGATCAGGTCTTCCTCGTTGGCGGTGACCAGCAGGTTGCGCTGCGGGATCGCCACGGCACCTTCTGGGGCGATCCCCGAGGGCAGCATCTGCTTCAGCACCGGTGCGGCGGGGTCGGTCATGTCGTAGACACCGGCGACCGAGCCGCGCTCCGAGAGCAGGATCATGTAGGGCGTGCCGTCAAAGGTCGCGACTTCCATACCCTCGGGCTCCGCACCCTTGGCGTCGGAGCGCTTGTCCGGGTAATGGCCAACCTGCACCACGGCGTGCTCGAAGCTGTTGCCGCTGTCGTAAAGCTCGGTGCCGTCCTTGCGGAACACGGTGAAGCTGCGCGAGCCGCCGTCCATGTCACCCTCGTTGGCGATGGCGAAAGTCTCGTCGTCGATCCACTGCACCGAGTCCGGCTCGCGCAGGCGGCCGGGCTGGCTTTCGGTAAAGATCAGCGCGCCGCGCTCGTCGGTGGCATCGATCTCGGTCAGGTCGGTGGTGCCGGCGGTGAAATGGCTCAGCACCTCTCCGGCCTTGTTCAACACGACGAGGTGGTTGTTCTCCTGCAGGGTCAGGACGATCTCGCCGAGGCCGTTGACGTCGACGAACTCGGGCTCGGGATCCTCGGGCGCGATCTCGGCAAGGCCGGTCACGTCGGCCTTCACGAGGCTGGCGCAGTCGGCCGCACCGTCCACCACGTCGAGGATCGCCACGTAGCCAGCGGGCATCTGCGGCACACGGCCATCGCCGGCATCCTCGTCGCGCTCGTTCTCTATGGCCACGACGACGAAGCTGCCGTCCTTGGCCAGCGCCACGCTGTCCGGCTGGCCGCCGAGGTCACACTCGCCGGTGATCTCGCCGGTCGACATCTCGACCATCTCGAGCTTGCCCGACGGATTGGTGAAGCTCTCGGAGGTGTTCACGCCGACGAAGGCTGTGCCGCCGGAAACCGCCACCGAGGTCGGCTCGCCGCCCATCTCGATATTGCCCAGCGGCTTCGGCGCACGCGGGTCGGTGATGTCGATGCGACCGATCACCCCCAGCGGGCTGTCGGTGTAGACCAGCGTGTTGCCATCCTCCGAGGCATAGATGATCTCGGCCGAGGTCACGCGCGCGCGGTCCTCGCCCTCGGCCATGTTCTCGGGCGTGGCAAAGCTGGCGATGCGGTTGAAGGTCATCTCGGCCTGCGCGGCACCGGCGAAAAGCGCCAGTGCCGAGGTCAGGCACAGCGTGCGGATGGTCATGGGACGTCCCCCTGTTGTCATGGGGAACGCCATGCGCCCGCTCTGTAACGCAGGAATGACGATGCCGTGACGTCTACATGACGCGCGTTAGGGCGGCGCCTCAGGCTCCGGTCACCGCACGGCAGAGCGGACTGTCCGCCTCGACCAGCCCATCGATCACGTCGAAATGGTGCAGGCCTTCGTCGATCACCACCTCGCAGCCCCAGGCCTCACCCAGCCAGCGCGCCTGGTCGAGGAACACCGGACGCTCGGCAGCGCCGACCCAGACCGTCACCGGCACCTGCGGCGCGGGCTGGAAGATCGGGCTCTCGGCCTCCGCCTCGGCCGCGTCCAGCCTCAGACCCTCGTTCATGTCGGTCTGCATCAGCGGGCGCAGGTCCGACAGCGGCGAGATCGGCACCACCCGCTTGATCCGCGCCGCCACCGCCTCCGGCAGCAGCGCCGGCGCCAGCATGCGCGCCACCAAGTGTCCGCCTGCCGAATGGCCCGTGAGGTGGATCGGACCTGCGACCTCCTCCGCCGCCCGGCTCACGGCCACGGCAACCTGCCGGGTGATGTCCGCGATCCGCACATCGGGGCAGAGATCATAGGAGGGCATAGCGACCGCCCAGCCCTGCGCCAGCGGGCCCGCGGCGAAATGCGACCAGACCGAGCGGTCGAAGCGCAGCCAGTAGCCGCCGTGAACGAAGACCACGAGGCCCTTCGCCTCCCCCTCGGGCAGAAAGAGATCCAGCGCCTCGCGCGCGCCCGGCCCGTAGGCGAGGCTGCGGAACCGTCCCGTTTCGGCAAGCTCTGCCCGGAACGCCTCGGCCTCCTCGCTCCAGCGGGACGGGAAGTCGGCCGCACCGGGAATATGGGCTGCATTGGCATATGCGTCGCTGAGATCCATCGTCATCCTCCGTTCTCGTACTAGAGTAGGGAATAGCAGATACGCCGACGCCCGCAGCAGGAAACGCGGCACGACAGATGGAGATCACCATGCTTGACCAGACCACCGACCTTCCCGGGCTGCTGAAGGACCCCAGCCTGCTTGCCACCCGCGCCTATGTGAACGGCGAATGGATCACCGGCGCCGACGGCGAATTCGAGGTCACCAACCCCGCCCGCGGCGACGTGATCGCCCGCGTCGCCGATCTCAGCCGTGACCAGATCGCCGGCGCCATCGACGGTGCCTACGCCGCCCAGAAGGATTGGGCGAGCTGGACCGGCAAGGAGCGCGCGAAGGTCCTGCGCAAGTGGTTCGACCTGATGATGGAGAACCAGGACGACCTCGGCATCATCATGACCGCAGAGCAGGGCAAACCGCTGGCAGAGGCCAAGGGCGAGATCGCCTATGGCGCGTCATTCATCGAGTTCTTCGGCGAAGAGGCCAAGCGCGTCTACGGCGAGACCATTCCCGGCCACGCCCGCGACAAGCGCATCACGGTGATCAAGCAGCCGATCGGCGTCGCCGCCTCGATCACGCCCTGGAACTTCCCCAACGCGATGATCACCCGCAAGGCCGGCCCCGCGCTGGCCGCCGGTTGCGCCTTCGTCGCGCGCCCGGCTTCGGAAACCCCGCTCTCGGCGCTGGCCATCGCGGTGCTCGCCGAACGCGCCGGCATCCCGGCCGGCGTGTTCAACGTGGTGCCGACCTCTTCCTCGTCCGAGGCGGGCAAGGAGTTCTGCGAGAACCCCAAGGTGCGCAAGCTGACCTTCACCGGCTCCACCGAGGTCGGCCGCATCCTGCTGCGCCAGGCCGCCGACCAGGTGATGAAATGCTCGATGGAGCTGGGCGGCAACGCGCCCTTCATCGTCTTCGACGACGCCGATCTCGATGCCGCCGTCGAGGGGGCCATCGCCTGCAAGTTCCGCAACAACGGCCAGACCTGCGTCTGCGCCAACCGCATCTACGTGCAGTCCGGCGTCTATGACGCCTTCGCCGAGAACCTCGCCGCCGCAGTGAAGAAGCTCAAGGTCGGTGACGGGCTCGAAGAGGGCACGGACCTCGGCCCGCTGATCACCTCCAAGGCGATCGACAAGGTGCAGGAGCATATCCGCGACGCCAAGGAGAAGGGTGCCACGGTCCTTCTCGGCAGCGAGGAGCAGGAGCTGGACGGCCAGTTCTTCGGCCCGACCATCGTCACCGGCGCCACCCGAGAGATGAAGTTCGCCACCGAGGAGACCTTCGGCCCCCTCGCGCCGCTCTTCAAATTCGAGGACGAAGACGAGGTCATCGAGATGGCAAACGACACGATCTTCGGTCTCGCCTCCTATTTCTACGCCAAGGACCTCAGCCGCGTGTACAAGGTGGCCGAGGCGCTGGAATACGGCATTGTCGGGGTCAACACCGGCCTCATCTCCACCGAGCTCGCCCCCTTCGGCGGGGTCAAGCAGTCCGGCCTCGGCCGCGAAGGCAGCCACCACGGCATCGAGGACTACCTCGAGATGAAATACGTCTGCCTGAGCGTCTGAGCCTCTGCCCTTTTGGTCTGGGCGGAAATATTCCGGCGCGTGTGAGGGGCGGCGCCCCTCACACATGGGCACGGCATCATCCCGACCCTGCGTCACGCTCCACGTGAAACACCGCCGCAGCGCGGCAAGGCCAGTCTGCGCGCTGCAATGAACAGGCCGGAGGGGGCTCTTCCCCCGTCCGCAGATGCCGCCCCTCAGGCCCGTTTGGGCCCGGAAGAAGCGGCGGCAGGGCGCTGGCCCGCCGAGGTTTTCCGCATCGCGCGGTTGATTTTCCCGCGCCAAGGCGTCACCTGAGGGAAGGCCCGACGCGACATTCAGGAGAGCTTGCCATGCGCTACGTGAAATGGACCTTCATCGTGCTCTTCTGGGTGCTCGTCGCGGGGTTCCTGCATTACACGCTGCCGCAGCACGACATCGCGCGGATCACCGACACCTACGAGAAGCGCGAGACGCCGGGCAGCGTCAACCGCTGGTTCTGGAGCCAGGCCGGAAGCAAGAGCGCCGCCGCCACTGGCGGGCGCGACGTCTTCTTCATCCAGACCCGCCTGTCCAACGACAAGGTCATGGTCTACCGCAACGAGGACACGAGCTGGGGCTGGCCACCCTACTTCAAGTTCGACACCTCGAACCTGCAGGCCGAGGCCAACGACCTGCGCTCCGGCTCGGCGGCGCCGCAATGGGTGGCGATCAAACATTACGGCTGGCGCAACGAGTTCCTCTCGATCTACCCCAACGCGGTGAAGATCACGCCGGTGGACGGACCCGACGCACGCATCATTCCCTGGACCAACATCATCGTGCTGATCCTTCTCGCGGCGATCGTCTGGGCGGTCTGGGTGCGCTGGCGGCGCTTCCGCCGCGCCCGCATCGACCCGGCTCTGGAAGAGATGGGCGACAATTTCGACGAGGCGGGCGGGCGCATCCGCGGCTTCTTCGGGCGCAAAAAGAGGTGAGGCGAGTTCAGCAGGCGCCCGTGGCGCGCAGGATTTGCACCCAGACCCCGGGCGCATCGTAGAGCGTCCATTCGCGACGCAGCCCGTCCTGGCCGAACTCGGCATGGGTCATCCCCAGGATATCGACCAGCGCGCCGCTCGGGGCTCCGAACGCGCCCTGCCCGTCGTGCCGCCCGGTGAGCCGCCAGCGGATGCAGGCGCGCGGCGGCGCGAGCGGCGTCTCTGCCCCAAGCGCGTGCTCGACCTCGAAACGGGCCGAGGGGAAGGCCGCGCGCAGCCCGATCCAAAACGCCTCGGCCTCGCGCGGGCCGCAGCCGATCTCGGCGCCGGGCAGGAAAAGCTCTGCCGCCGGATCGTACTGCGCTGCCAAAACCGCGACCTCGCCCGACATCACCCGTGTGAGCAGATCGGCCAGCGCCGCGCCCCAGGCATCTGCGTTGCCGCCGCCAGCATAGCGTGACGCCACCGGATCGGGCGCGCCGCCCGCGAGGCGCAGCCGCGCCCCCTCCTCCGGGGTCAGCCCCAACTGCTGCACGATTGCCGCCTCGTCGCGCAGCACCCATTGCTCGGTGAGCCGGCCCGAGACGCAGAGCCTCTCGGACATCTGCGCGAACTGCACCGGCCTGCGGCTCGGCGGCCCGTAGAGCCCGTTGCCGCCGTGCAGGGCGGTGACCTGAAATCGCTCGGCGGCATAGAGCGTGTTGGCGCCCGCGGCCTGCCAGAGCCGGTCTTCCAGCCGAAGACGCGGCCCGGTGAGCGCCGCGAGCCGCGCCGCCAGCTCGGCGCCCAGCACCTCGGGCTCGATCAGCGCGCCGCTGCCGCCATGAGAGACCAGCTCGGGCGCGAGCATCGCGCCCAGAAGGTCAAGACGCCGCCCCTCGTCGAGGTCGCGGGTCAGGGAAGAGAGGTACTGGCCAGCGTCCTGCCAGCGCGGGTCGAACCCGGCGAGAAACGACACATTCGTCACCTTCCGTAGTAAAGGCCCACCACGTGTTCGGCCTCGGCAAAGAAGAGCCAGCGCGAGAGGAGCACGCCCGCGACATGCAGGGCAAGGCAGATGAAGTTAAAATACGACACAGCTGTTGCGAGCAGCAGCGCCGCCGGCAGCACGAAGCCGAGCAGCGCGGCCAGCGCCCGCAGCTTCAAAAGATGGCGACGGGCGACGACGAAGACCATCTCGCGCAGCAGGTAGTTGCTGCCGGTGTGTGGCGGAAACAGCGCCCTCGGGCTGCCCGCGGCGCCGAGCCCCGTGGCGCTGGCCAGCGTGGTGCCGCTGCGAGCAAAGCGCCCGTCGCCATCGATCCAGCTCCAGATTTGCAACGCGGCGGTGAGCCCCAGAAGCACCAACGCCGGCCACCTTTGGCCCGACAGCAGCGCGCCGCCACTCAGCGCGTAGGCGAGAAAGAGCGCCGGCGTCGACCGGTGGTGCCAGCGGGGCACGGATTTGAGCTGCGCGTAGATCATCGCGGTGCAGAAGACGGTGGCGAGCGCTGCGAGGGCAGTCAACCAGCCGAGTGGCAGCAGCGGCCGGCCAAGCAACAGCGAGAGTCCGTAGCCGCCGCCCAGCAGCAGGCTGACCAGCGCCGCCCAGGCCTCGCGCGAGAGCCAGCTCGTGCGCCACTGCCGGAACGCCTTCAACGCCCGCTCGCGGCGCTCGAGGTGGGTGGCCGAGGCGGCGAGGCCCGAGAGGCACAGGGCGTAGGCCAGCGCCAACCACGCGAGGGCGGTCAGCGATTCTGGCGGTGACGGGTCGATCCCGAGCCACACCAGAAGGCCGAAGCCGAGACCCGAAAGCGTGGTGAAGAAGATGAGCGAGGGCGCCGGGTGCATCTCAGAGCCTCGCCAGCGTCCGGTCGATCCAGCCGAGCAAGCCCCGGGGCTCCTCGGCAACCGGCTCGAGCCAGGGTGCAAGAACGTCCACCTCGTCTTGCCAGGCGTCGCGCGGGCGGGGCGGCAGGTACTTGTTGGCGGGGCGGGTCCCCTGTTCGGGCATGAGGTCCATGCCGCCGCGCGCCTCGACCAGCAGCGAGACCGCGCTCTCCGGGTCCGACAGATCGCCGAAATGCCGCGCCCCCGCCGGGCAGGTGCGCACGCAGGCGGGCACGCGATCCTCTTCTGGCAGGGTTTCGTTGTAGATGCGATCGACGCAGAGGGTGCATTTCTTCATCACCCCCTCGGCCATGTCCATCTCGCGCGCGCCATAGGGGCAGGCCCAGGCGCAGAGGCCGCAGCCGATGCACTCGTCCTCGTTGACCAGCACGATGCCGTCCTCGATCCGCTTGAAGCTCGCACCGGTGGGGCAGACGGTAACGCAGGGCGCGTCAGCGCAGTGCAGGCAGGACTTCGGGAAATGCACCACCTGCGCCGGGCCGGACTCCGGCATCACCTCATAGGCGTGGACACGATTGAGGAAGGTACCGGAAGGCGCGGCGCCATGGGGGTCCTGGTCCGACAGCGGGCTCGGCTGGCTTTGGGTGTTCCAGCCCTTGCAGGCCACCACGCAGGCATGACAGCCGACGCAGGTGTCGAGATCGATGACGAGGCCGAGCTGGCGCTCCGTGTGGCTGGGAAGGTCGGTCATTCTGGCGTCTGGCTCGTGGCTGGCGGGTTTCGGGACGCTGCCCCGGACCCCGGGATATCTGGAGCTGGAAGAAAAACTCAGGCGGGGCGCGGGACGGGAGAGCGGAGCGGCGGGAAGGCCGGGCGGGAGTCGCCCGGTGCGGCGCATTTCTCGAGGCGGACGCGAAGGTCGAACCACGCCGCCTGGCCGGTGATCGGATCGGAGTTGGAGAGGCTGACGCCCGCCGCGCGCGGAGGGAGGTGCTCGGGGATCAGGTGGTTGAGCAGAAACCCCTTCTTCGCCTCTGGCGCATCCGGGTCGAGCCCCCAGGTGCCGCTGCGCTTGCCGATGGCGTTCCAGGTCCAGACGGTGCTTTCGCTCTGCGCCTCCATGCGCGCGGCGGGGGCGGTGATCTCGCCGTGCGGAGATATGACCCTGACCCAATCGCCCTCCTGCAGGCCAAGCGCGCGCCACCAGGCGCCGGGGATGTAGAGCGGGTTCGACCCATGGATTTGCCGCAGCCAAACATTCTGGCTGCCCCAGCTGTGGTACATCGCCATGGGGCGCTGGGTGATCGCGTGCAGCGGGTAGCTTTCCTCATCCTCAGGAATATCCGACAGTGGCGGGTACCAGACCGGCAGCGGCGTCATGACCGCGGCGAGACGGTCGCGCAGCGCCTCGGGCGGCTGGCGCTCGCCCTGTCCCTCGGCGGCGCGCTGGAAGCGGCGCAGAGGCTCGGACCAGAGCTGGACGAGCGCGGGTGCCGGGGCGTCGAGCAACCCTGTCGCCACGGCCCAGTCTTGGTAGGCGCGGTTCCACGGCTTGTAGTAGGCGGCCTCCGGCGGGACCGGGATAGCGTGGGTGCCGCCCGCCGCGATGTAGCTGTCGAGTTGCGCCTCGTTCGGCGTGCCGCGCCCGTCCTGCAAACCGTGCGGCCCCATGCGGAATCCGGCGAGCGGGCCGATGCCGGGCCGGCGCTCGTGGTTGGTGATGTAATCGGCGTAATCGCGGTAAACCGGCCTACCATCCTTGGACATGCCGGGCAGGCCGAGCCGTGCGCCGAGGTCCAGAAGCACCGACTGGAAGGGGCGCACGTCGCGGTCGGGCTCGATCACCGGCCAGCGGATCGCATCGGCGGCGGCATCGGGCTCGGAGATCGGCCGGTCGAGCAGCGAGATGCAGTCGTGGCGCTCGAGATAGGTGGTGTCGGGCAAGATGAGATCCGCATAGGCGACCATCTCCGAGGCATAGGCGTCGGAGTAAATGATCCGCGGAATGAGGTAATTGCCCTCCTCGTCCTGCGCCGTCAGCATCTCCATGGTGCCGGCAGTGTTCATCGCCGAGTTCCAGGCCATGTTCGACATGTATAGAAACAGCGTGTCGATCGAATACGGGTCCGCCGCCACCGCATTGGCGATGACCATGTGCATCATGCCGTGCACCGCCAGCGGCGCTTCCCAGCTGAAGGCCTTGTCGATGCGCAGCGGCGCGCCTGCCGCGTCCACCGCCAGGTCCTCGGGGCCGAGCGGGTAGCCGAGCGGCGGGCCATCCAGCGGCTGGCCGGGGCGGGCGCGGAAATGCGGGCGGCAATGCGCCTCGGGCGGCTTGGGGTAAGGCGGCTTGAAGCGGAAGCTGCCGGGGGTCTCTACCGCGCCCAGAAGCGCCTGCAACAGGTGGATGGCGCGGCAGGTCTGGAACCCGTTGGAATGCGCCGAGACGCCGCGCATGGCGTGCACCGCCACCGGGCGGCCGGGCATGGTGCTGTGCTGGCGGCCGCGGAAGTCGGTCCAGGGGCGGTCCAGTTGCAGCTTCGTGTCGAAGGCGGCGCGGGCGATCTCGGCGGCGAGCCAGCGGATGCGCTCGGGCGGCAGGCCGACGCGTTCGGCCACCGCCTCGGGCGCATAGGCGCGGTCCATGTATTGCGCGGCGATCATCTCCATCACCGTGCGGTGGCTGATCCCGGCGCGGCGCAAGTGGCCGGTGAGCTTGGGCTCAACCCCCTCGCCGTCCCAGGGTGCGGGACGGCCCGTGCGGGCATCGATGACCAGCGGGCTGCCGTCATCCCCCCTCAGGAACAGGCCGTACTCCGGTGACTTGGGATCGCAATCGACCAGCACCGGGGCATTGGTGAACTGCGCGAGGAACTCGAGGTCGATCCGCCCGGCGCGCAAGAGTTCGTGCACCAGCGAGAGCACCAGCAGCCCGTCGCTGCCCGGGGTGATGCCGAGCCACGCGTCGGCGATGGCGCTGTAGCCGCTGCGCACCGGATTGATGCTGACCACCTTGGCGCCGCGCGCCTTGAGCTGGGACAGGCCCATCTTGATCGGGTTGCTGTCGTGGTCCTCGGCCACGCCGAAGAGCAGCAGCAGCTCGGCGTGATCCCAGTCGGGGGTGCCAAATTCCCAAAAGCTGGCGCCGAGCGTGTAGAGTCCCGCCGCCGCCATATTGACCGAGCAGAAGCCACCATGGGCGGCGTAATTGGGCGTGCCGAACTGCTGCGCCCACCAGCTGGTGAGGCTCTGCGACTGGTCGCGCCCGGTGAAGAAGGCGAGCTGCTCGGGGGCCGTCTCGCGCAGGGGCTTCAGCCAGCCGGCGGCGGTCTCCAGCGCCTCGTCCCAGCTGATTTCCTCGAACTCGCCCGATCCGCGCGGACCCACGCGGCGCAGCGGCGCCCGCAGCCGGGCCGGAGAGGTCACCTGCTTCAGCCCCGCCGCGCCCTTGGCGCAGAGCACGCCGCGGTTCACCGGGTGGTCGTGGTTGCCCTCGATGTAGACGGGGGTGCCATCCTTCAGGTGAACGTCGATGCCGCAGCGGCAGGCGCACATGTAGCAGGTCGTCTTGCGGATCTCGTCCGAGATCTGCACCTGGGTGTCGGGGATGTCGTGCTGCCGTTCCGTCTGCGCCATTCGGGTCCACGTCCGTGCCTTCTCCGAAGGCTAGGCCACAAGCCCCCGTGAGGCTAGGTCTTTCCCGGTCACGCCCGCGCGATGGGCGGCCCGGCGCCCGCGCGCCGGAACCCGCGCCTGATCAGCCCGCGGGGGCCGCCTGGCAGGGCGCCTCGGGCGCCGCGCAGGGCGCGGAAACCCGGCTGCGCTGCGCCACCTGCTGGTGCAGAAGCGTGCCGACCGAGCGGCCCCAGGCGTCCCAGTTCAGTCGTGCCTCGTATTCCTCGCGGCTGCGGCGCGACAGCGCGGCGTAGCGCCCGGGCGCGTCCAGACAGGCGAGGATGCAGGCGGTAAAATCCTCGGCGCCGCTGCCCGGCGGCAGGGCGAAGCCGTTGATCCCGTCGCGCACTGGAACGCCGCCGATGCGCAGGCAGAGCGAGGGCACGCCATAGGCCGAAGCCTCGCAGAAGGCGAAGCCGTAGCTCTCGAAGCTGGGCATGACAACAAAATGCGCACGGGCGTAGAGCTGCTCGAAGAGCGCCGCCTGCTCGGGCACGGCCTTGTCGAGCTGCGGGTGGACCTCGGTGTGCGGGCCCTGCGCCTCGGGCGGCGGGACGCAGCCGATCACCGTGAGCCGGGCGTCGATGCCGCGCGCCCTCAGGAGGCACATGACCTCCTGCGCGACGGGGCCGCCCTTGGCCCACCAATTGCGGCCCACCACCAGCAGGTGCAGCGTGCCGGAGCGCGAGATCGACCGGGGCGCGAGCGGTGGCGGCGGGGCGATATTTGCGCCCCAGGGCACCAGCCGGGCCTTGCACTCGGGCAGCTCGTAGCGGGCGACGCTGGCGTCCATCAGCCATTGCGAGGGCCAGAGCAGCAGATCGGCGCGGCGGAAGACCCCGGCCTCGGCGCGTTCGACCCAATCATCCAGGAGTCGTCCGCCGGGGATCAGCCCCGGATGCGCCTCGCCGATCTCGGAGGCGCGGTAGATGCTGTGGGTGGCGTCCGATGTATAGGCGACGGTCATCGGGTAGGGCAGCCGCAGGCTGAGCAGCGACTGGAAGGCATAGGCGCAGAAGAGCACGTCGTACCGGTCCTGCTGCAGCGCCGCCTCGATCCGGCGGGCCACCACCTGCGACAGCGCCATCTGGGCGCGCCACCGCAGGCGCAGGCTGAGCGCGTCGGGCATCGACAGGATGGCGCGGCGGATCGGCTCGGCGGTGCCCCAGTCGGTGGGCAGGATCGTCACCTCCCCGGCATGGGCCTGCAGCGCGTCGTGGATGCGTGCGTTGCCGCCCGAATAGAGGTTCCGGTCGAGCGCCGAGAAATCACTCAGGTAAGCGATCTTGAGGGGGCCACGGACCATGCTGCACTCATACTCCTGCTACCTTTCTTGGAGGTAGGCTGCGCCTGCAATCGGGCAGGAACATGTCTCCAAACGAACAATCCTGCGGTTTCACGGCGATTTAATCCAAGCCGGAGACTTCTCGCCAGACGCGCCCCCGCAAGCGGGCCGCAGATGTGCCAAATCTGCCGATTCCCCGGCGATCGCGCTGCTCCGCAGGCGACAGGGCCGCCGGCCCGTGGTAGCTAGAAGACCTGGTCCGGGCGCAGGGGGCGTCGTCCGGGTCTCGTTCTAAGTAGTCTGGTTCACGGGTCGCAACACCGCATGCCCAACCCTCTTGCCTTTCTGATGCTGGCGCTCTGGCCGATCGTCACGGTCGTGCTGTTCCGCCGGCTGCCGCCCGACCGGGCTCTGATCGCCGCGCTTCTGGCGGGCTACCTGATCCTGCCCGAGCCGCCGGCGGCTTTCGATCTGCCGATGTTCCCGCCGCTGACAAAGCACAATATCCCGGCGCTCGCCGCCTTTGCCTTCTGCCTCTGGCGGTACGGGCTGCAGGGCGGGCTGCTGCCGCGTTCGCTGCCGGGCAAGGTGCTGCTGATCACCTATGTGCTCTCTCCCGCGCTGACCGCGGTGACCAACACCGAGCCGGTGTTCTACGGCGAGATCGGACTGCCCGGGCTCTCGATCAAAGACGCGGTGGCGCTGGTGCTGCAACAGGTACTGCTGGTCCTGCCCTTCCTGCTCGCGCGGCAGTTCTTGGCGCAGGGGGGCTCGCAAAGACATCTGCTGGTGGCGCTGATCTGGGGCGGGCTGCTCTACACGCTGCCGATGCTGGTCGAGATGCGGCTCTCGCCGCAGCTCAACCGCTGGGTCTACGGATACTACCAGCACCTCTTTGGCCAGTCGATCCGCGCCGACGGCTACCGGCCGGTGGTCTTTCTCTACCACGGGCTCTGGGTCGCCTTCTTCCTGATGACCGCCACGGTCTCGGCCTGGGCGCTCTGGCGAACCGAACGCAACACGAAGATGCTGCTGGTGGCACTCTGGCTGACGTTGATCCTCGTACTGGCGAAATCGCTGGGCGCGCTGATCTTCGCGGTGGTGCTGATCCCGGTGGTGCTGCTTCTGACCCGCAAGGGGCAGATCCGCGTGGCAATCCTCATCGGACTGGTGGCGATCACCTACCCGGTGCTCAAGGGCACGCATCTGGTGCCCGAGGACCGCATCCTTGCCGAGGCCGCCAAGATCGACCCCG
Source organism: Salipiger sp. PrR003 (assembly GCF_010500785.1). Taxonomy (NCBI): domain Bacteria; kingdom Pseudomonadati; phylum Pseudomonadota; class Alphaproteobacteria; order Rhodobacterales; family Roseobacteraceae; genus Salipiger; species Salipiger sp. PrR003. Next base: position 58,125 of record NZ_JAAGOV010000120.1, on the reverse strand, counting down.
AGCGCGCCTATTCGCTCGAATTCCGTTTCGAGAACGAGAACACGCTGCTCGACCGCGCCTACGAGAAGCCGGTCTTTGGCTGGGGCAGCTGGGGGCGCAACCACATCCTCGATCCGGTCACCGGCAATATCCTGACGGTGACCGACGGGCGCTGGATCATCGTCATCGGCGTCTACGGCTGGGTCGGCTTCCTCGCCGAGTTCGGGCTGATCCTTTTGCCGCTGTTGCTGCTTTGGCGCGAAAGCACCGCGCGCGACCGGGCCGAGATCTCGCCCTTCATCGCGCCGCTCTCGCTGCTGCTGGCCATCAACTTGTCGGACATGGTGCCCAACGCCACGCTCACCCCGCTGACCTGGCTCGTGGCGGGCGCACTGACCGGCTATGCCGAGGCGTTGAAGACGGCGCGGTTGACGCGGGTCGAGCGCGACCGCCCGGAGGCGCTAAAATGGCAATCGATCCTCTGAGCCCCGGAGGTCCGCAGCCATGAGCCGCAAGCCCTGCATCCTTGCCATCGCCGAGGCCGCCAACCCCGAATGGGTCTCGGTGCCGCTGGTCGGCTGGTCGCTGGCGTCGGCTTTGCGCGCGGTGGCCGAGGTCCACATCGTCACCCAGATACGCAACCGCGACGCCTTCCTGCGCGCCGGTATGGTCGAAGGGCAGGACTTCACCGCCATCGATTCCGAAGCCTTTGCGCGCCCGATGTGGAAGCTCGCCGAACGGCTGCGCATGGGCGAGGGCAAGGGCTGGACCATGGTGCAGGCGATCAACGCGCTGAGCTACCCCTACTTCGAGCGCTTGGTCTGGCAGCGTTTCGGCGCCGGGATCCGGGCGAAGGAATGGGACGCGGTGCACCGCATTACGCCGCTCAGCCCCACGGTCGCCTCGCCGTTGGCCAGGCATTGCGCGCGCGCGGGCGTGCCCTTCGTGCTCGGCCCGCTAAACGGCGGTGTGCCGTGGCCAACTGGCTTCGACGCCGAGCGCCGGCGCGAGCGGGAATGGCTGAGCTACCTGCGCGGGGCCTACAAGGCCCTGCCAGGGCGGGAATCGACCCTGCGCCACGCCAGCGCAATCCTCGCCGGCTCGCGCCATACGGCCTCCGAGATCCCCTCCCGATATCGGGAAAAGCTGCTTTACCTGCCCGAGAACGCCATTGACCCCGCCCGGTTCAACAAACGGGCGATGCCCGAGCCCGGCCCCCTGCGCGCCGCCTTCGTCGGGCGGCTCGTGCCTTACAAGGGGCCGGACATGCTCCTCGAGGCCGCCGCCCCGCTGCTCCGCGATGGTCGCCTGCAGCTCGAGATGGTCGGCGACGGGCCTATGCGCGCGTCCCTCGAGGCGCAGGCGACGGCGCTTGGCGTCACCCATGGCGCCACCTTCCACGGCTGGCTCAATCACCGGACCGTTCAGGATGTGCTCTGTCGCTGCCACCTGCTGAGCTTCCCGTCGATCCGCGAATTTGGCGGCGGCGTTGTGCTCGAGGCCATGGCGCTTGGCGTGGTGCCGATGATCGTCGATTATGCCGGCCCCGCCGAGCTGGTCACCAAGGGCACCGGCTTCAAGCTGCCCTGCACCGACCGCGCCGGGATCGTCGCCGCTTTCGGCGCTGCACTGGAGCGGCTCGCCGCCGACCCCTCGCCCCTGCCCGCCATGGCGCAAGCGGCGCGGCGGCACGTTCACGCGCAGTTCACCTGGGCGCGCAAGGCCGCGCAGATCGCCGAGGTCTACGACTGGATCGCCCGGGGCCAGCCCGGCGCGCCGCCGCAGCTGCTGCGGGACAGCGAGGGCGGAGGCGATGCATCGGCCACTTGAGATTTCCCCAAACCGCTCGCAGTTTCGCAACACTTCCGAGGCTACCCTTCCCGCGCCCGCCTTTGCCTTGCGATGCTGCCGCCCGCCTTCCTATAGTCGAGGAAGGGCGCACGCCTCGGCGCAGGCCGCTTCTGCCCCTGTCGGGGTCGTTCCATATCGAGTTCGCGTAATGTTGAGATCCGGTCCGATCATGCCCCCCTGCGTCCCATCCCACAGCGGCTGCCCCGGCCATGCGTGACCCGGCCCCCCTGCGCGATCCCGCCTTTGCCCCCATGCCGTACCGCCCCGACATCGACGGGCTTCGGGCGGTGGCGGTGCTCTCGGTGGTGCTCTACCACTTCGGCCTGCCCTGGCTCGGCGGCGGCTTCACAGGGGTCGACGTCTTTTTCGTCATCTCCGGCTTCCTGATCGGCGGCATCCTCTGGCGCGAGTACGAGGCCGAGGGGCGCATCCGCCTCGGGGCCTTTTACCTGCGCCGCTTCCGCCGGCTCGCCCCGGCCTTCTTCACCATGGCGCAGCTGACCGCGGCGCTGAGCGCGGCATTGCTCCTGCCCTTCGAATTCCGCGAGTTCGGCAAGTCGCTGATCGCCGCAACGGTGTATCTGTCGAACGTGCTGTTCTACCGGCAGTCGGGATACTTCGACACCGGCGCAGAGCTGAAACCGCTGCTGCACACATGGTCGCTGGCGGTGGAGGAGCAGTTCTACCTCTTCCTGCCGCTGTTCATCGTGGCCTTGTCGCGCAATCGCAGCCTGCTGCTCATGGCGCTCGTTGCGATCTGGGGCGGCTCGCTCGGGTCCAGCGTGCTCGCCACGCCGAGCCACCCGGACGCGGCCTTCTTCCTCTTTCCGTTCCGCGCCTGGGAGCTGCTGTCGGGGGTGCTGCTGGCGATCTGGGGGCTGGAGACCGGACGCGTCTGGCGCGGACATCCAGCGCTGAGCTGGGCCGGGCTGACGCTGGTGCTCGGCTCTGTGCTGCTGATCCCGGCAGGCCCGCTCTTCCCGGGTCTCCTGGCCCTTGCCCCGGTGCTCGGCGCGGTGCTGCTGATCGGAAGCGGCACCGGTGACAGCCCGGTGAACCGGGCGCTCTCGCATCCGTTCGCGCTGTTCTTCGGGCGCATCTCCTATTCGCTCTATCTCTGGCACTGGCCGGTGCTGTGCCTGTCGCTCTACCTGCGCGGCAGCTACGCCAGCCCCGTGGAAGCGCTGTGCTGGATGGCGCTCTCGGTGGCTCTGGCCTGGCTGTCGTGGCGTTTCGTCGAAACCCCGATGCGCCGCGCCCGCCTGCCGGGGATCGTCGTCCTTGGGGGCACGGCGCTGGCCTCGGCGGCAACGCTGGCGGTGGGCGCCTGGCTTTATCTCGGCGACGGTCTCGCGGGGCGCTTCGGCCCAATGGTGCGCCCGCATATCGCCGCCTCTGCCGACTTTCTTCAGGACTGGAGCCGCTGCACCACCGCCGCGAGCGGCCCGCTGATGGGGATCGAAACCTGCCCGATCGGTCCGGAGGGCACGCCGCAGGTGCTGGTCTGGGGCGATAGCCACGTCCGCGCCTTCAAGGAGGGGCTCGATCTTGCCGCCCACGAGGCCGGTGTGCCCGGCCTCATCATCTGGCGCGCCGGCTGTCCACCGCTCTTCGGTTTGCGCAAGACCGAGAGCGCCGCCACCCCCGCGCAGGACCGCGCCTGCACCCAGGCCAACCTGCAGATCCGCCAGGCGCTTCCGGCCATGACCGACCTGCAGCGCATCGCCCTGATCGGGCGCTGGACCTATTACGCTCATGGCGCGGGCGTCGGGCTTGACGCGGGCAACACCATCCAGCTCTTCCCCACCGACGCGCCGACACCGGCCGACGCGCCGCAGTCGCAGATCGTTGCCGAGGCCGCCCGCGCCACCGTCGCCGAGCTGCGCGCCGATGGGGCCGAGGTCATCGCCCTGCGCCAGCCTCCCGAGATCGCCAACTACGACAGCCGCCGTGCCGCGCGCGAAGCCGCCCACGCCGGCTGGCCACTGGCCCCGGTGCCGGTCACCAACCCCGACATGCCGCGCGGCCCTCTCGCGCAGCGGGTGACCGAGGCCGAGGCGCCATGGCGCGCCATGGCCGAGACGGGCGAGATCAGCTTCATCGACAGCTGGCCGCCGTTCTGCGATGCCGAGGCATGCCACGCGCTGCAGGGATCCGAAGGCTGGTATTTCGACAACAACCACATCACCAACACCGCCGCCCGCGCGCTGCGCGACCTCTTCGTCCCGATCTTCGGCACCAAGGTGGCCGGCCTGTGACCCATCCGCTGAGCGACACCTGCTGGGATGTCATCGTCATCGGCACGGGCATCGGCGGCGGCACGATCGGCCGGGCGCTGGCCGAGGCCGGGCAAAAGGTGCTTTTCCTCGAACGCGGCCCCGCGGGTCAGCGCGCCGCGCGCAATGGGCTTTCAGAGGTCTTCGTGCCCGAGGCCCGACTGGCGCGCGGGCTCTGGCCCGAGCCGATGCACGCACGGGTAAACGGGATCGAGAGCTCCTTCTACGCCCCGCTCGGCGCCGGGCCGGGCGGCTCCTCGGTCTTCTACGCCGCCACGCTCGAGCGGCCCGAGCGGCACGATCTCGACGAGCTGCCCGGCCTGCCCCATCCCGCGGGTGGCTGGCCGGTGGGCTATGACGCGCTGCGCCCTTGGTACGACCGCGCCGCCGAGCTCTACCGCATTCACGGCACACCCGACCCGCTCTCGCCCGAGCCCGCGCCGCCCCTGCGCAGCCCGCCACCGCTCACCGCCACCGAAACCGCGCTGATGCAGGCGCTCGAGGCGAACGGCCTGCACCCCTACCACGCCCACACGGCCATCGACCACACGCCGGACTGCCTCAACTGCCTCGGCAGCAAGTGCCCCCGGACCTGCAAGATGGACGGGCGCTCTGCCGGGGTGGAGCCCGCGCTGGCCACCGGCAACGCGATGCTGCTCGACCGCGCCGAGGCAACCCGGCTGCTCGGCCGTGAGGATAAAGTAGAGGGTGTCGAGGTCCGCCGCGACGGCGAGACCCATGTGTTCCGCGCCGCAACCTACGTGCTTGCCGCCGGGGCGCTCAACTCGCCGCGCCTGCTGCTCGCCTCGGCCTGCGACGCCTGGCCGGAGGGCGACGCCAACGGCTCTGGTCTCGTCGGCCGCAACCTGATGTTCCACCTCAACGAGATGTTCGCGCTCTGGCCGCCGCGCGGGACGCCCGATCTCGGCGCAACCAAGGCGATCTCGCTGCGCGATCTCTACCACGCGGAAGGGACCCGCATGGGCACGGTGCAGGCCATGGGCATCCGCGCATCCTATGGCGAGATCACCTTTTACCTCAATCGCATGCTGGCCCGATCGCGCCTGCGCCACCTGCCAGGCTTGGCGCAGCTCACCCGCCTGCCCGCCGCCGCTGCGGCAAAGCTCTTCGGCCATGCGCAGATCTTCGTCGGCCTGCTCGAGGATCTGCCCTACCCCGAAAACCGCGTCACCTACGACCCGGCGCAGCCACACCGGCTGTCGGTCGACTACACGCTGCATCCCGAGCTGCTGCAGCGCCGCCGTGCCTTCCGCAAGGCGATCTCGCGCGCCCTGAGGGGCCAGCGCCGCATGTTTCTCGGCCGCGCCCCCGAGCTGAATTTCGGCCACCCCTCGGGCACGCTGCGGTTCGGCATCGACCCCCGGAGCTCGGTGCTCGACCCGGACTGCCGCGCCCACGGGCTGCGCAACTTGCGGGTGGCGGATGCGTCCTTCATGCCAAGTTCGATGGGGGTGAACCCCAGCCTGACCATCGCCGCCAATGCCCTGCGCGTGGCCGATTCCATCCTCAAGGAGCGCAGATGATCCAGCTCACCCCCGCGAGCGGCATCGCCGTCGTCACCGGCGCGGGCTCCGGCCTTGGCCGCGCCATGGCGATCGAGCTGACGAAACGCGGCTTCACCGTCGCCGGTCTCGGCCGCCGCCGCGCCGCCCTGGAAGAGACCCGCGCCAAGGCCGAGCCGGGGCGCTTCCACCTCTACCCCACCGATGTCGCCGCGCCGCAGGAGGTCGCCGAGACTTTCGCGCGCATAAGGGCCGAGCACGGGCGCATCGCGCTTCTGATCAACAACGCCGCGACCTACCCGCGCCGCGACATCCTCGACGAGAGCGCCGAAAGCTTCCTGCGGACCGTCGCCACCAACCTCGGCGGCACCGTCGCCTGCTGCCGCGCCGCGCTCGATGGGATGGTCGAGGACGGGCACGGGCGCATTCTCAACGTCGCCACCTTCGCCGACCTGGCGCCTCTGCCCGCCTCGTCCGCTTATTCCGTCTCGAAGGGCGCCGCGCGGATCTTCACCCGCGCGCTGATCGCGGATCTGTCGGACCGCTTCCCCGAGATCGTCATCACCGACTGGATGCCGGGAATGCTGCGCACGCAGATGGGTATTCCGGACGGGGTACCGCCCGAACGGGCCGCACGGTGGGGCGTGGCGCTGGCGCTCGATGCCGATCCGGCGCTCACCGGGGCGACATTCGAGATGGACCGGGAGATCCTGCCGCAGCTTGGCCTGAAGGGCAGGCTCAAGAACCTGCTGATGATGCGCCGACGCAGACCACGGCGGATCTCACCCTAGGGGCGAAGCGTGAAGAAACGTAGGAGCAGCGCCCGCGCCGATTGCGCCGGCAGGATCGACAGGCAGCGCAGGTAGCGCAGTCCCAGCCGCCCCGGGCTGTTCGCCGCGCGCCACAGCCATTCCAGCGCCAGCTTGCGCGTCCATGCCGGCGCGCGCTGCTGGGTACCGGCAAGGAAATCCAGCCCCGCGCCGATCCCGGCAAAGCCCACGTTCGGCGCCAGCTTGCGCCCGACCGCGGCAAATATCTCCTGCTTGGGGGCGCCGAGCGCGACAAAGCACAGCCCCGCCCCGGAGGCGGTGATCTCGTCGAAAACCGGCAGCGCCTCGGCCCCCTCGGGATCGAAGCCCATGGGCGGAGCGATCAGGCACACCACGCTCAGGTCGCGGACCTCGCGTTCGAGGTAACTGCGCGCCCGCGACAGCGCCGCAGGCGTGCTGCCGACCAGCGCCACGCCGATGCCTTGCTTCGCCGCAATGCGCGCCAGCGGCAGGATCGCGTCGGAGCCGGGAATCAGCTCTACCGGTCGTCCTGCGAGCCGCGAGAGCCAGACGATGGGATTGCCATCGGCGACGACAAGATCCTGCGCCGCGTAGGCGGCCCGGAACTTCGCCGAGCGGCTCAGTTTGACCAGATGGTCGAGGTTGATGGTTGCCAGCGCAAAGCCTTGCCTCTGGGCGAGTCGCTCGGTCACACGTGCCTGCAACGCGGCCCAGGTGGGCACGCTGATGGCGACGCGCTGGCCGCCAACCCGAAATTCCATGCGCGGATACATCGGCGCGCGACATCCTTATTTCGCCCCGTCGGGGAATGTGGCGCATGGCCCCGGGCGATCCTAGCAGGCCGGAGCGATTTGCCCATGACCGTGGCCGCCGTGCCGCAGTCGCGAGACAAATGCACCGCGATCCAAGCAATGCGCCGAAGAGACCTGCGCAGCGCCGAAATTCGGTCAAAGTTCTCTGCTGAATGGCGTCCCGGAGGCGCCTCCCGAAATGCGCATCCAGTTTTTGCACGACCCGTAGTCAGGTACCCCGATGAACGCCCTCCGCCTCCCTCGCGCCGCGCGCGCCTGCAGCGCGCTCCGCTGCGGTACGGGCCTCCGATGACCGGCACGATCGCCCTGCTTGGCTGCGGGTTCGTCGCCGATCTCTACCTGCGCTCGCTGCAGGCGATGCAGGGCATCGCCGTCCACGCCGTCCACGACCGCGACGCCGCCCGCCTGTCGCGTTTCTGCGGCCATTGGCAGCTGCGTGCCGAGCCCGATCTCGAGGCGTTCATCGCTGGCCTGCCCCAGGGCTGCGTGGTGCTCAACCTGACGAACCCCGCCGAGCACTACGCGCTGAACCTCCGGCTGCTCGAGGCGGGGCACCACGTCTATTGCGAGAAACCTCTCGCCATGGAAGTTGGGCAGGCCAAGGCGCTGCACGCGCTGGCCTTCGAAAAGGGCCTGCTGCTCGCCTCCGCCCCCTGCTCGGTACTGGGCGAGGCGGCGCAGACGCTGGGGCACGCGCTGCGCCACGGCACCGCAGGCACGCCCCGCGCGATCTACGCCGAGCTCGACGACGGCTTCATCCCCCAGGCGCCCTACACCCGCTGGCACAGCGAGACCGGCGCGCCCTGGCCCTATGAGGACGAGTTCGCAACCGGCTGCACGCTGGAACATGCGGGCTATTACCTCACCTGGCTGATCTCGTGGTTCGGCACCGTCCGCAAGGTGGTCGCCGCCTCGGCCGAAGTGCTGCCGGACAAGCCCGGGCTGACAGCTTCCGCCCCGGACCTCTCGGTTGCCACGCTTTTCTTCGAGAACGGACCGGTCACCCGGCTCACCTGCTCGATCGTCGCCAGCCACGGCCATGGCATCCGCATCTTCGGCGACAAGGGCGTGCTGAGCTGCGAGGCCTCCTGGGACAACGATGCCAAGGTGCGCTTCGCAAGGCGCCGCACGCTGCGCCGGCGGCTGATCGAGAGCCCCTTCCCCAGCCGCCTCCGGCTGCCTCACCCAACCCATCCCAAGGTGAAACGCTGGGGCGCCGCTGCGATGAACTTCATGCTCGGCCCGGCCGAAATGCTGGAGTCCCTGCGCGAGCGCCGCCCCTGCCGCCTGTCGTCGGAGTTTGCCTTGCACCTGACCGAGGTCACGCTGGCGATCCAGAACGCCGGCGAGGACAGCGGCCCGCAGGTGATGACCACCCGCTGCGATCCCATGGAGCCCATGCCATGGGCGAAGTGACTGGAAAAATGACCGACGCAGCGATCGACGACGGGACCGGCCAAACCCGCATCCTGCTGACCGGCGCCACCGGCTTCCTCGGCCGCGCGGTGCTTGCCGAGGCCCGCGCGCAGCGGCTGCAGGTCATCGCGCTCCGCCGCTCCGCCGCGCCGGAAGAGGGCGCTCAAGGCAAGGGCATAAGCTGGATCGAGGCCGATCTCGCGGACCCCGCCTGCATCCCGCGCCTGCGCGAGGCGGCCCGGGGCTGTTCGGCGGTGATCCATGCCGCGGCGCATCTCGGCTCCGACGAGGCTGCTGTCACCGCGGCCACCGTGGACGGCACCCGCCACCTGCTTGCCGCGCTCGAAGGGCTGCCGCTGCACCTCGTGCTGGTCAGCTCGATCGGCGTCTACGACACGGCCCGGCTCTCCCCCGGAGCCGACGTCACCGAACGGACCCCGCTCGAAACCAGCGCCACCGCCCGCGACCCATATGTCGCCGGAAAGCTCGCGCAGGAAGCGCTCTGCCGCGCCGCTGACCTGCCGCTCTGGATCCTTCGGCCGGGCGTCATATTCGGTGCGGGACGCACGTGGAATGCCCATCTTGGCCCAACGCTCGGCCCGCTGCTGATCCGCGTCGGCACCAAGGGAGAGCTGCCACTCGCCCATGTCTCGCATGTGGCGAAGCGCCTGCTGCAGGCCGCCCTGCGCCGCCCCGAAGGACTGCGCGCGGTCAATGTCATCGACCCCGACCGTCCCGACCGCACCCGCTTCCTGCGGGCCCATGCCGCGTCGGGCTGGCCGAAAGCGGTGCTGCCGCTGCCCTGGCCGCTCTGGATGCTGGCCGCGAGGCTGCTGGCGCCGCTGGCCTCGCGCCTGCCCGGCCTGCTGCGCGTGCCGGTGCTCAAGGCACGGATGATGCCGCTGCACTACCCCGACAAGGGGCTCGTCGCGGCGCTCGGCTCGCTGCCGCAGGACCGCTTCGACGCGCTCATGGCCCGCGCCCTGCAGGAGAGCCGCGAATGAGCCTGCCCAAGCTCGCCTATCTTACCGGTGAATACCCCCGCGCCTCGGACACCTTCATCCAGCGCGAGGTCGCCGCCCTGCGCGAGCTCGGCCACGAGGTGCTGACCTGCTCGATCCGCACCACGGGCCCCGAGCATCTCGTCGGCCCCGAGCAGCGCGCCGAACACGCGCGGACCTTAAAGGTGCTGGATGCCTGCCGGTCGCCGCTGCGGCTGCTGCGTGCCCAAGCCCGGGGGATGCGCCGACCCCGCCGCTACCTGCGCGCGCTGACACTCGCCTGGCGCAGCGCACCGAAGGGACTCAAGGGGCGCGCCTTCAACCTGATCTACTTTGCCGAAGCCGGGGTGCTGGCCGAGGCGCTGGAGAACGCCGGCGTGCAGCATTTGCACAACCACATCGCCAAGGCGTCCTGCACCGTCGCCATGCTGGCCTCGGAGCTGTCGGGCATCCCTTTCAGCTTCACCATCCACGGGCCTGACATCTTCTTCGAGCCGCAGCACTGGCGCATCGACGAAAAGACCCGCCGGGCCCGCTTTGTCGCCTGCATCAGCGCCTTCTGCCGCGCGCAGCTCATGTGTTTCGCGGGCCGGGCGGACTGGGACAAGCTAAAAATCATCCACTGCGGCATCGAACCCACGCGCTACGCGCCCTCGCGGCACGAAGGGCAGACCCTGCTCTTCACCGGCCGTCTTGCCGGGGTGAAGGGCGTGCCGGTCCTGCTGCGCGCACTGTCGGCACTCGCTCCGCGACACCCGGAGCTGCGCCTGAGGCTCATCGGTGACGGACCCGAGCGCGCGGTGCTGGAGGCCATGGCGGCCGAGCTGGGCATCGCCGCGCGCACCGAGTTCCTCGGCTACCGCTCGCAGGCCGAGGTCGCCGAAGCGCTGACCGAGGCCGACGTCTTCGTCCTGCCGAGCTTCGCCGAGGGCGTGCCCGTGGTGTTGATGGAGGCGATGGCCGCGCAGGTGCCGGTGGTGACCACCCGCATCGCCGGGGTGCCCGAGCTGGTCGATCACGGCGTCAGCGGCCTGCTGGTGCCGCCGGGCGAGGCTGAGGCGCTGACCGCGGCACTGGACGCCCTGCTCGCCGACCCGGACCTGCGCCGCAGCATGGGCGCCGCAGGCCGCGCCAAAGTCGAGGCCGAGTTTACCGCGAAGACCGAGGCGGCAAAGCTCTCCGCCCTCTTCTGTGCAACCGAGCCTCGCGCATGACCGCCGTCGACGTCGTTCTCATCGGCCGCAACGAGGGCACCCGGCTGGTCGCCGCGCTGGCCTCGGTGATGGGACAGGCGCGGCAGGTGGTCTATGTCGACAGCGGCTCCACCGACGGCAGTCTCGCCGCGGCGCGCGACGCCGGGGCGAAAGTGGTGGATCTGGACCTGAGCACCCCCTTCACCGCCGCCCGCGCCCGCAACGCGGGTTTCGCGGCGCTCGACGATCCGCAGCTCGTGCAGTTCATCGACGGTGACTGCGCCCTGGTGCCCGGCTGGCTCGACAGCGCCCGCGCCCATATGCGCGCGCACCCGAAGACCGGGCTCGTCACCGGCTGGCGCGCGGAGATCCACCGCGACGCCAGCCTCTACAACCAGATCTGCGACGTCGAATGGCACCGGCCCGCCGGTGAAATCCAAACCTGCGGCGGCGACATGATGCTCCGCGCCGAAGCCTTCATCGAGGTCGGCGGTTTCGACCCCAGGGTGATTGCCGCCGAGGACGACGAGGTCTGCACCCGCCTGCGCAAGGCCGGCTGGACGCTGGAACGGCTCCCGCAGGAAATGACCCGCCACGACGCCGCCATGCTGCACTTCGGTCAATGGTGGAAACGCGCCGTGCGCACCGGCCATGGCTTCGCGCAGGTCGGCCATTTGCACCCTGACTGCTTCACCACCGAGCGCAAGCGCGCGCTGGTCTATGCACTGCTGCTGCCGCTCTCGATCCTTCTCGGTGCCGCCCTTTTCTGGCCGCTCGCCCTGGCAGCGCTGGCCGCCTACCCGCTCAACTGGATGCGCACGGCGCAGGGCCTGCGCCGCGAGGGGCTGCCAGCCCCCGAGGCGCGCCGCCATGCGCTGCTGCTCACCCTGTCCAAATTTCCCAACCTCATCGGCATGGCCACCTTCCACTGGCGCCGACTGAGACAGGCGCCCATGCGCCTGATCGAGTACAAGTAAGGAGCCCTCATGCCTCAACCGATCCGCGTGGGCCTCATCGGCGCCGGTTATATCGCCAGCTGGCACGGTGATGCACTGAAGGCGACCGAGGGCGCGCATGTCACCGCGGTCTGTGACCTGTCGGAACCCGCCGCCGAGGGGCTGGCCATGGCCTATGGCGCCGTCCCCTTTACCTCCGTCGGGGCGCTGATCGCCTCCGGCGCTTGCGACGCGGTGCATATCCTCACCCCGCCGCAGCTGCACGCGGGGCTGGCGCAGCAATGCCTGAGGGCGGGGCTGCACGTGCTGGTCGAAAAACCCGTGGCGGTGAGCCTTGCAGAGACCCGTGCCATTGCCGAGACCGCCGAGGCCGCGGGCAAGCGTTTTCACCCCGGGCACAACTTCCTTGGCCTGCCCTCCTACGTCCGGATGAAAGAGGCGCTGCAGGCCGGCACCTATGGCCGCGTCTCGCAGGCCGAAATCACCTGGGCGCTGCCGCTGGCGCCGCTGCGCTCGGGCCCGTTCAGCCTGTGGCTGCTGCGCGCGCCGAAGAACCTGCTGCTCGAGCTGGGGCCGCACCCCTTTGCCTTTGCCGTCGATCTTTTCGGCCCGCTCGACATCCTGAATGCCGAGGCGACCAAGCCGATCGCGCTTCCGGGGGATGACCTCCGCCCGCAGGGCTTCCGCATCCTCGCCCGCGCCGGCGGGGTCGAGATCACCTTCCAGCTGTCGATGGTCGAGACGGTGGACGACCGCTCGGTGACCCTGCGCGGCTCCTCGGGGCGGGCGCGTCTCGACTATGCGGCCGACACGCTGGTGGTGGACCGCGAAAATGCCTCGGACCTCATCATGAACCCCCTGCGGCGGCAACTGGACCAAAGCTGGCAACACCTGCGCGAAGGTCTGCGCAACGCCGCGATCCAGACTGTATCGCTGAACCAGAAAGGCCCCTACGCCCAGAGCTTCCGCGGCATGATGGCGGCCATCTACGGCCCGCTCGCCGCGGATCAGCCGCAGGACACCCGCTTCTCGGCGCAGAGCGCCGTCGCGGTCATGGAGGCCCTCGAGGCCGCCATCGCCAAGCTCCCCCCCGAAACGCTGGACGTGAAAGCGCCCGCCGTGCAGACCCGTAAGCCGCGGCCCACCGCCATGGTGATCGGCGGCACCGGCTTTATCGGCCGCGCCCTGACCCGGCGACTGGTGGCCGAGGGCCAGGACGTGCGCGTGCTCTCGCGCGGGCGCCACGGCCCCTTCCCCGACCTGCCCGATCAGGTAGAGACGGTCGGCGTTTCGCTCCATGATCTCGACGCGCTCACGCAGGCCATGCAGGGCATCGACACGGTCTACAACCTTGCCCGTTCGCTCGAGACGACCTGGGCCGGGGCGCTGGTCAACGATGTCGGCGTCTCCACCCGCATCGCCATGGCCAGCGAGGCGGCGGGGGTGAAGCGGCTGGTCTACACCGGCACCATCGCCAGCTATGACATGTCCGATCCGCATGTGCAGATCACCGAGGAAACCCGCTTCCCGGACGACATGACGGGCCGCAACCTCTACGCCCGCTCCAAGGCCGAATGCGAGCGCCAGCTGAGCAAGCTGCACGCCGAGCGCGGTCTGCCGGTGACCATCGCGCGCCCCGGCATCGTCGTGGGCCACGGCGGGCCGTTGCAACATTGGGGGATCGGCCGCTGGCATGGTGCGGGCGCGGTGCGCATCTGGGGGCCGGGGCAGAACATCCTGCCCTTCGTGCTGATCGACGACGTGGCTGACGGGCTGCTCCGCATGGGCGCTGACCCCGCGGCCATCGGCCAGAGCTTCAATCTCGTGGGTGAGCCCATGCTCACCGCGCGCGGGTATTTCGACGCGATCGAGGAAAGGCTCGGCGCCCGCATCCGCGTAAGCTCGGGCAACCTTTCGATCTTTTACGCCGCTGACGCGGTCAAATATGGGCTCAAGAAATACGCCCTGCGCAAGAAAGGGCTGGTGCGCCCCTCGCTGGCCGACTGGCAGAGCCGCGCGCATTTCTCGCCCTTCGTCAACGACAAGCCAAAAGCCGTGCTGGGTTGGCAACCCGAAGCGGACCGCGGGCGTTTCATCGAAAGAGCCGTCACCGAAGCAAATCTCTTCGGGTTCTAGGGGGACGGTTGCGCGGCCACTGCGCCCATTTCCTCCTTATTGTTGACCGAATCTCATGGCGTTATGACACGAATGGTCATGAGTGCATGGGCCGTAAGAACGTCGGGTGTGGCCCGGCGCCGCCGGCCTGAAAGCAGGCGGTCTCCTTGCCGATCGGGCAGGGGCGCCGCAGGTGGGGTGCCCGCGTGTGAGGTGCGGAGAGACGAGTATGGTAGAACGCCGCAAGTTCCAGCGTCGGAAACGGGTCGATGAGACGCCGGAGGATCCGCCGATCTTCCCGCTCGAGCGCCGCGCCGACCGGCTCGCCCGCCGCGAAGCCGAGCGCGAGGCCGAAGACGCCCGCACCGAACAGGGCCGCGCAGACCAGATGTGGGCCGACCAAATCCGGGTTGCCCAGATCCAGACTGAGCAGCACCGCGCGGAGATGGAGACCGCCCGCCGGCAGCCCGCCGCGACCCGCGCCCGTACCGTGACGCCACGCCCTGTGCCCGAGCCGCCCGCGCCCCGCGCGGAGGCGGCCGAGCCCGTCCCCGCCCCGCGCCGCCCGATCACCCGCCGCGCAACGCCCCAAGCCGGGGCGCTCTGGGACCGGCTGCCGGTGCTCGAGATCGACAGCGTCCATCTCGAGCGCAACCGCATCATCACCGCCAGCCGCGAAGACCCGGCCCATGCCGCCTTTGATGTGCTGCGCACCCGCTTGACCCAGGCGCTGGCCGAGAACGGCTGGACCCGCGTCGGCATCACCTCGCCCAGCAAGGGCTGCGGCAAGACGTTCACCGCCGCCAACCTCGCCATCTCGATGTCGCGGCAAGAGGGGCTGCGGGCGCTGCTGATGGATCTCGACCTGCGCAACCCGTCACTGCACAAGGTCATGGGGATGCGCGCGCCCGGTGCCATGGGGGCGCTGCTGCGCGGTGTGATCCCTCCCGAGGCGCACTTGCTGCGCATGGGCGAGAACCACATCCACGCCGGGCACAACATCGCCTTCGGCTTCAACGAGGTCATCGAGCCCTACGCCGCCGAGCTGCTCAACGCGCCAGCCACCGCCGAGGTGATCACCTCGATCGAGGCGCGGCTGCAGCCCGACGTGATGCTCTTCGATCTGCCACCCGCGCTCTACTACGACGATGTTCTGGCCTTCCGGCCGCAAATCGACGGGGTGCTGATGGTGGTCGGCGGCGGGCTGACCACCGAGCGCGAGATCCGCGAGGTCGAGCGTCGCCTCGGCACCGATACGCCGCTGCTCGGCATGGTGCTGAACAAGGCCGAGGGCACCAACCTCAAGAAGTACCAATACTGAGAAAGGCGGGCCCCGGGCCCGCCTTTTCCGTCTCAGCTCACCCTGTCGCCGGGCAGCTTGGCTCAGGCCCCGACGCGCGGCAAGAAACGCTCGATCATCGGCAACCTGTCGCCCAGCAGGCGCAGCACGCCAAAGAGCGCGGCCCCCAAAGCCAGCAGCAGCGCAGCGACGCCGAGACCCCTGCCGCGACGGTCGCGGCGGCTTTTCACCGGCGGAATCGCCACCACGGGCTGGATCCCGAGCACCCGTTCCATCTGTGCCGCGCTGCGCAGGGCCGGGTTCATCATCTCGGCGGCAAAGGCCGCGATTAACCCGGCGATCAGGCTCGCCACGGCGCCCACGGCCACCAGCTTGCGGCGGCTCTGCGAGGCCGAGACCTCGGGCACCAGCGCCGTCTCGAGCACCTCGAAGCGGTCCGACTGCTGCCGGTCCTCGAGCATCTGGCCCATCTCGGCATCCGCCTTGCGGCGGGTGATCACACTGTACTGGTCCTGCAGCTGCGTGCGCTCGCGCTCCAGCCCGCTGAGTTCGCGCTCGACCTCGGGGGCACGGCGGAGGGTCTCTTCGATGCCGTCGATGCGCACCGCGACCAACTGCCTCTGCTCTTCGAGCAACGCCAGCTGTCGGGCCTGCACGTCCTCGCGCTGGCGGGCGGAATTGGCCTGCAGCGCGACGATGTCCCGGTCGAGCTGCAGCTTGTTGTCCTCGAGCGTGCCGAGCTGGTCGCGCATGGCGGTCAGCGCGGAAGGCAGCGCTTCGGAATTCTGCTTCTTGAACTCGGCGATACGGGCATCCATAGCCTCGATCTCGGCCTCGACCCGCGCGTCCTCAGCCTCGAAGAAGGCCAGAGCGTCACGCGCCCGAGTCTCGCTTCGGCTGCGCGACATGTCGATCACCGAGTACATCAGCTCGTTGGCCACGTCCGCAGCCTTCTGCGGATCGTCGAGCCGTACGGTGATCATCAGCCCCGAAGGCTGGTTCTGCGGCGCATAGACATTCGGGGTGGCGCGGATTTCCTGGATCGAGGCCGACTCGCGCATACGGAAGACGCGCTCGTTCATCGGCATCTCGGGACCGGACACGAACAACCCGTGCTCTTGCATGATGCGCACGAGGTTATCGCGCGACATGATCCGCTGCTCGATGAGCTGTACCCGCCGAGAAGCGGACTCAGCCGCGCCTGTGGCGCTGGTCGGATTGGGCGCAACCTGCGCTTCCTCGATCTGCACCACCGCCGTCGCCTCGTAGAGCTTGGGCTGGTTCAGCGCGAAGAACACGGCGATCGCCGTGCCGACCACGAAGGTCAGGGCAATCAGAACAAAACGGCGGCGCACTGCGGAGAGCACCTCGGAAAACGACTGGAACTGGTTCACAACAAAACTCCCGCAATGGCCCCCAATGCGATCGGAAAGCGGCGCCCCTGCCCCGGCCAATTTGGGGTTGGGACCAAGGGTAGGCGCGCCGCTTTCATGTCAAAATCTAACAATTTCGCCCGGTTTACGCCATCTTTATACCGGGCCAATCGGGAAACACTTCGTGTCCAATGTCGGGATCACGGTCACATTTAGGACATAAAATAGGGATTTTTCGCCTATCACTCGTTGGGAAGGGTGCAGATCGACACGATCAGGTCAAATTTCACGATCTGGAGCATCGGCAAAGTCGCCCCAGCCCCAAGCCCCATTTCCGCCACCATTCGCATCGCCCCCAGCGGCAGGCGCGATTCCATCGCCTCGAAACCAAAGAGCGCGCCGGTCAGCGGGTACTGCGCCTTGTAGGCCGCCTCCTTGGCGCTGAAAATTCTCACTCCGGCACGCGAGAAAGGCATCGGCGAGAGCCGCGCCAGCTCGGGCACGCTGGCAATGCTGCGGATCAGCTCCGAGCGCATCGGACGATCGACCTCAAGATCGATTCCCAGTCCGCGCCAGTCCCGCGCCCTTGCCGCCATGGCAAGGCAGAGACCCTCGGTATGGGTGATGCTGGCGACAACGCCCTCGGGCCACACCGGTGCCCGGTCCGCACCCTTGGGAATGGCAACGTCCCGCAGGCCGAGCTGGCGCAGCGCCGCACGCGCCGCCAGCCGGCCACCGGCAAATTCCGCCTGTCGCTTCGGGACCGCCCGGGAGATGCTGGCGCGTTCCTCGGGGAAAAGCTCCGACAGATCCTCCACCGGCTCCGACACCGCCCAGACCAGACCCCCGGGCAGCGTGACCCCATTCAGCAGATCCCTGAGATCCTCGGGCCGGACCATGTCACGCGCGCCTCTTGGCGCGCATCTCGCGACGCCGGTTCATGAGGTCCGCCCGCATCTGTGCGCGCGGGTTGAGCGGCGGAGCCACCTCCGGCGCGGCGCGACCCGTCTCCGTCCCGACCCCCGTCTCTGTCGCTGTCTCGGTCTCAGTCTCAGGCGCGCTCGGCACGACCGGTCCCTCTGGTGCAGCCCGCTTGGGCGCGGGCGCAGCCACGCCGCCGGTAAGCCCCGCGACCCGCTCGGCCAGGTCCGCCAGCACCGGGAAGCGGAAGATGTCGGTGATCGACAGGCCCTTCGCCCCCAGCCCGTCGCGGATCGCCCGATGCGCCTGCACCGCGAGCAGCGAATGCCCGCCCAGCTCGAAGAAATTGTCCCGCCCGGAGAGCCCCTGCACCCCCAGCACGGTCGACCAGATCTCGGCGATCTCTGCCTCGACCCGCGTTGTGTCCACCGTCTGCGCGGGGGGCGACGCGGGGGCCGACGGGGCGGCCATCGGTGCATCGACCGGTGTCGGAGTCCCCCGCCGCGCCACGGGCGCGGGCAGCGCTTTGCGGTCGACTTTCTTGTTCGGCGTCAGGGGAAAGGCGTCGAGCCTGACAAAATGCGCGGGCACCATGAAGGCCGGCAACCCGCTGCCCATCGCGGCCCGCAGCCCGCCCTCGTCC
The DNA here is from genome assembly GCF_010500785.1 of Salipiger sp. PrR003. Taxonomy (NCBI): domain Bacteria; kingdom Pseudomonadati; phylum Pseudomonadota; class Alphaproteobacteria; order Rhodobacterales; family Roseobacteraceae; genus Salipiger; species Salipiger sp. PrR003. The sequence goes on along the minus strand of NZ_JAAGOV010000120.1, from coordinate 39,975 downwards.
ACCTTGGCGGACGCGGTGTAATACCCCACGAGCCGCAGATCGCCGGGGCTGTCCTCGCGCGCCACGACAACTGCCTGGGCAATCCCCGGCTGCGCCTCCATGACGGCCTCGATCTCGCCCAGCTCGATGCGGTAGCCGCGCAGCTTCACCTGATGGTCGACCCTGCCGATGAAGTCGATCCGCCCATCCATCCGCCGCCGCACCAGATCGCCGGTGCGGTACATACGGCCCGAATGGAACGGGTTGGACACGAAGCGTTCCCCGGTCAGCGCCTCCTGTCCCCAATAGCCGCGCGTCACCCCCTCGCCACCGATCCAGAGCTCGCCCGGCACGCCCACGCCCACAGGCTGCTGCGCCTCGTCCAGCACGTAGAGCTGCTGGTTGGCCAGCGGCAGGCCGATGTTGACCACGCCCTCGTCCGCGCGCGCGTCCTCGGTCGAGGACCAGATCGTCGTTTCGGTCGGCCCATACATATTGGTGATCGAAGCGTCCGTGATCCGCCCGAACTCCTCGACCAGCGCGCCGGGCAGCGGCTCGCCGCCGAGAAAGAGGTGCGCCACCTTCGACAGCGCATAGCGCGCCTCGTCGTTCATCGCGATCATCCGCGCCATCGACGGGGTGCACTGCATATGCGTCACCCCATGGCGCAGGATCTGCGCGGCGATCGAGAAGTCCTCCTCCGCCAGTTCCGGCGCCACATTGGCCCGCTTCACCACCTCGGCCAGCGGCCTCAGACCCTGCAGCACGGTCTCGACCGGGATGCCGTAGTCGATCAGGCAGGCGATCTCTCCCACGCCGATCCGTTTCAGCTGCTCGGTGCGCTCAAGCGCGTCCTCGACCGTGCCAAAGAGCCCGCTTTCGGTGAAATACCGCTCGAAGGCGAAATCGAGAATGGCCTCCAGATCGTCGGGCTCCAGAATATCGAGGTCCAGATCGAAAGCGTTGTTCACCCCTTTCGGGCGTTTGAACGCCGGGAAGGCCCAGGCGTATTGCTTGATCAGCGCCGCCGCGGACCGCAGGTACTCGCGCATCGGCCCGCGCGCGGTCTCGCGCGCCTGCTCACGGGTTTCGGCGATGTAGCTGTGCAGCATCAAGGTGACGGTGAAATCCTTGGGATCGCGCCCGGCCTCGCGCAGCGCCGCATGGTAAAGACGGATCATCTCGGCCACGTCGTCGATGCTCTGGCCCAGCAGGTGCGTCAGCACGTTGCAGCCATGGGTGCCCGCATCCTTCCAGGTCTGCGGGTTGCCGGCGACGGTCAGCCAGAGTGGCAGCTCCTTCGACACGGGCCGTGGCTGGGTCACCACGTCATGGGTCGAGCCGTCCTTGCGCGGGAAGGCGACAGGCCGCCCCGCCCATAGTTCTCGGATCTGGGATATATTCTCGATGACCGCCTTCTTGTTATCCGGCGGCGTGTTCTCGGGGCGCAGCACGAAGTCATCCGGCTGCCATCCCGAGGCCAGTGCCAGCCCGGCGCGGCCGTTGGTGAGGTTGTCGATCACCGCCCATTCCTCGGCGATCCGCGCCGGGTGGTGCAGCGGCGAGACCACCGAGCCCGCGCGCACCGCGAGGGTCTCGGTCACCGCCGCCACCGCCGCCCCGGTCACCGAGGGGTTCGGGTAGGGCCCGCCAAAGGCGTGGAAGTGCCGCTCGGGGGTCCAGACCGCGCAGAAGCCGTTTCTGTCACCGAACTTCGCGCCCTCGAGCAGCAGCCGGTACTTGTCGCGGCCGGCGCCGTCGTCGTTGCCCCAGTAGTAGAGCGAGAACTCCATGCGCGCGTCCGAGAGCGGCATCGGCCCGTTCGAGATCAGCCCCCGGTCCTCGTCCGAGGTCAGCACCACCTTGAAGCCCCGCGCCAACGTGTAGAAAAGCTCCAGCACCGAGATGTCGAAGCTGAGCGAGGTCACCGCCAGCCATGTGCCCGCCGGCTCGTGCGGCACGACGGCATCCATCCCGGTGAAGAAGTTCACCACGTTTCGCTGCTCGACCATCACCCCCTTGGGCGTGCCCGTCGAGCCGCTGGTGTAGATCAGATAGGCGATGTCCTCGGGCCCGCTGGTCGCTTCGGGGCGCAAGGCCGGGGCTTGCGACAAGCGCGGGTCGGCGTCGAGCAGCAGAAGCTGCGCGTCATGCTCCGGCAGGGTCTTCGCCAACGCCGACTGGGTGACGATCACCGGCGCACCGCTGTCGGCGATGTAGTGCTGCAGCCGCTCCGCCGGGTAGGCCGGGTCGAGCGGCAGGTAGGCACCGCCCGCCTTGAGGATTCCAAGCGCCCCGACCAGCAGGTCGATCGAGCGGCGCGTGCAGAGCCCCACGACCACGCCCGGCCCGACGCCCATGGTCTGCAACACATGCCCCGCGCGGTTGGCGCGGGCGTCGAGGTCGGCGTAGCTCAGGCTCTGCCCCTCGAAGACCAGCGCCACCGCCCCGGGGGTCTTGGCCACCTGCGCCTCGAACGCGGCCTGAACCGTCAAGTCGCGGTCATGCGCCACGCCAGTGGCGTTCCACAGGTCGATGACCATGTCGCGCTCGGCCTCGGGCAGGACCGGCAGGTCGCGAATCTCGGTGTCGCCGGTCAGATGCGCCGCGATCAGCTCAAGCCGGGCGGCGATCAACTCCACCTGCGCGGCTGGGATGCGGCCGATGTCGGCATGCAGCAGGATGCCCTGCGCGGTCTGCTCGACGGTCAGCACCGCGCCGGGGATTGGCCCGGCGGCAAGGCTCAGCCCCAGATGCGGCACCTGTGGCGCACCGCTCAACTCGGGCGTGCGGGCGGGCAGATCGGTGGCAAAGCCCCGGCGCCTGCGCGCCTCGGTCATGGCCTCGGCCATACGCGCCTGCAGTGCGTTGGCATCCCCCTCGGCCGCGGTGCGCAGCGGCACCCAGGGGGTGAGTATCCCGCTCTTGGCAAGCCCGCTCAGCGCGAGGTCCGCAAGGGCGATGTCGCACACCCCCTGCGGATCGTGCCGCACGGCAAAGGCAGCGACGACCGCGGCGAAATCGGCCTCGCCGAGCGAGAGCGTGCGTCGGGTGATCGCGCCCGTCTGCCGACCGAGACCCGGCATTTCAAAGGGGCGCAGCGCGGCCAGCCGTCCGCGCCAGAAGGGTTCATGCGGGGCAACGGTCCAGATGGCGGTGTCGATCCGGGCGCGCTCCTCCGACTCCACGAGATCCAGCGCTCCGCCGGGTTTGCCGACCTGCGCCACCAGCGCCGGCGCGCCGCAGGGATGGGTGAAATGCGCGAGCCGCAGTGCGCCGCTGCCGCAGGCCACGGTGAGGTGATCGTCGCTGGCCTCGAGGATCTCCCCCGGGGTGCCACGCCCCTCGATCCCCCGGGCCTCGCCCACCAGCCAGATGCGCCCATCGGCCCGCACCTTCGGGGCAGAGAGCGGGTTGGCATAGCCGCCGTGATCCAGCGCCCGCACCAGCCGGGCAAGGTCGGTGGCGGGCTTGGTGAAATCCAGCAGCCCGTGGCCCGAGGGCCGGTCGGCGAGCGCGTGGTAGCTGCGTTGCGAGAGGTCCTGAGGCAGGCGTTTCAGGTCGGTCGCCAGCTGATCGATCACCTCGTCGAAACTGTCGATGGCCGCCTCGAAAGCCTTGGCGTTCAGCGTCAGCGCGGTGTCGCTGGCCGAGATGTCGAAGCCGCGGGTCACGAGGATATCGCCCTCGTCCACGCCGCCCTCGATCATATGCCAGGTGATGCCATGGCGGGTTTCACCCTCGATCAGCGCCCAGACCGGGGCATTGAGCCCGGCGTGCCGCGGCAGCGGCCCGTCGTGGAAATTTACTGCGCCCCTCACGGGCAGCGCCAGCACATCCGCGGGAATTATGTCCAGATTAGAGATCGAGAGCAGGTAGTCGAAGGGCTGCGACAGTCGCTCTGCCAGACCGGGACCGGGAGCGACGACCGGGATTCCCAGGTCTGAAGCCCATTTCCCGATTTCGGGATTTCTGGTCACAACCGCCTCGATGCGATGTCCGGCGGCGTGCAGCTTCCCGGCGCATTGCACCAGCAGGGACTCGTTGCCGATGACGACAGAGCTGAACTTGTCCATCACAGTCTCTCCGCGTTCGCCTCTGCGCCACCTGTCCCCGCGGGGACGGCGCGTCGCGCCGCGGGCCGGAACAGGGCGCGGAGGTCATGGGATATCAGGTCGCGCAGGAAATGCGCGGGATCGGCGGCGGGCTTGCGCTGGATCACCCGACGCAGCCGCCAGAGCAGCCCGCCGCAGGCGTGCGACAGCGTCGCCAGCACCGCGTAGCCCCGCCCGTGGGTCTTGGAGAAATAATGCCACCGGCTGTCGAGCCAGAAGGTGGGAATGCGGGTCCAGCGCTTCATGCCCGTCGAGACCGAGCCGATGTGCATGACCTCGCTGTCCCGCACGTAATGGGTCTGATACCCGGCACGGGCGGCGCGGTGGCAGAGCTCAGTTTCCTCGAAGTAGAGGAAGAAGGTCTCGTCGAAGAGCCCAATCTCGGCCAGCACCGCCTGCCGTATCATCAACGAGGCACCGGCCAGCCAGTCCACGCGCTGTGTCCCCGCGGGGACAGGCATCGGCACGGCCTTGCGCCGCAGCAGCCGCGAGACCGGGCCGAAGCGGGCGGCGCCTTCGAATTCCGAGGCGATGGAGGGGAAGCGGAACGCGGTCATATGCGCCTCGCCGTCCTCGCCGTGAAGATAGCTCCCCGCCAGGCCGGCCTCGGGGTGCGCTTCGAGATGTGCGACCAGCGCGCGGATCGCCCCCGGCGCGGGAAAGGCGTCGGAGTTCAGCAGGTAGACGTAGTCGGGGCGGCTGCCGTCCGACCATCCCGCGTGGATGCCGATGTTGTTGCCCGCGCCGAAGCCGCCGTTGTGGTCGGAGCCGATCAATCGGATCGGCGCGCCCCGGGCCCAGTCCTTTGCCGCGAGCGCAGCCTTCATCTTTTCGTAAGATCCGTCGCCACTGGCATTGTCGACGATGACCAGCTCGGCCTCGAGACCCTGCAGGGCGCGCAGCGCCGCCTGCGCCGAGCGCAGGGTCATCTCCGCCGTGCGGTAGTTGAGCGATATGACGAGCACGCGCGGCATGGGCTATTCCGCCGCCTCGGCAGGGACCGGCGGCGCCCGGCGGTCGGTGGCAGATGCCTCGGCCTCGGCCTCGGCAATGGCCTGCCGCATTTGCGCAGCCAGCACCCGCACGTTGGGCTCGAGCACCATGGAATCATGATCCCCCGGCACCTCGTGCACCTCGACCCCGGGCACATATTGTCCCCAGTCGTTGTCGGCGAGCACGTAGGCGCGTTCCGAGTTCACCATGCGGCCGCCGCCAACCTGCCACTTGCCGACCAGCGGCGGGCGGTAGAGCACCAGTCTCCCGTCCCAGGGGCGGACGCGGTACTGCGCCACGGCCTGCAGGAAGGCGGCTTCGATCTCGGCGTTGTGGAAGGCGTGCCCGGCGTGGGTGGCCTCGCTGGCGCGGCGCTTGGCGATCTCCCAGCGCAGGCGGTTGCGCGCCCAGACCAGCGGGTAGAGCGGGCCTTTGGCCCTGGCTTCCTGCCACTGGATGCGCAGACGGTCGGCGCGCCCGAGCGGACGGCGCGTCGGCAGCGGTGTGTCGAGCAGGACGCAGAGCGCCACCTCTTCGCCTAGGGACTCGAGCTGGCGGGCGATCTCGTAGGCGGTGATCCCACCGCCCGAGAAGCCGCCGAGCATGTAGGGGCCCTCGGGCTGCACCTGCCGCATCTCGGCGATGTAATCGGCGGCGGCAGCCTCGATGGTCGCGTGGGGCGCCTCGCCGCCGTAAAGCCCCTTGGCCTGCAGCCCGTAGAAGCGCCGGTCGGCCCCCAGCAGATGCGCGAGATGGCGCAGGTTGAGCACGTTGCCGAACATCCCCGCCACGAGAAAGAACGGCCGGCGCGGCCCGCCCTCGCCGTCGTGCATCGGCACCAGATGGGTGAAGCGGCGCTCGGGGGTCTTGGGCGTTTCGCTCTCCGCGCCGCCCACGAGGCCCGTGCGCTCGGCGATGAGCGCGGCGCAGCGGCGGATGGTCGGCGCCTCGAACAGCACCGAGATCGGGAAATCGACGCGGAAGGCCTTGCGCACCATGGCAAACAGCCGCACGGCGATCAGGCTGTGCCCGCCAAGGTCGAAGAAACTGTCTTCGGCTCCGACGCTCTGCACGCCGAGAAGCTCCTGCCAGAACCCGGCGAGCGTGCGTTCGATCTCGCCTTCGGGGTCGACGAAATCGCTGTCCAGTTGCGGGCGCTCGAAGCTCTGCCCCTCGGGCGTGTCGAGGCTCGCGGCGGCACTCTGCCGTCTGAGCTGGTCGAGATCCATTGACGAGACCACCACCTGCGGCAGGCCGAGCGCCAGTGCGCGGGCAAAACCCTCGACGCCTTCTTCGGGCCGGATGCCCTGCGACAGGGTGTGGGCCAGCCGCTCCTCTGCGGGCGAGAGCGGCTGCGCGGCGCCCTGGTCCTCTGTCTCCAGCTCGGCGGCGGTGAGCCGCGGCGCGGCCTGCAACTGCTCGGGCGTGTCGAGGCGGCGGAGGGTGAAGCCGGTGATCTCCATCAGCACGCTGCCATCGGGCGCGCAGAGGGTGACGTCGAAGCTGGCGGTTCCGCTCTCGGCCCGGGTGTCCGCCGCACTGCGGACCCAGCTCACGATACGATCCGGCAGCGAACCGTAGACGCGGACACGGGCGTAGGACACCGGCACCCAGAGGTGGGTCGGCTGCCAGCCCGGGATCAGCGCCATCGCCCAGCCGGTGGCGATGTCGAGAAGCGCCGGGTGCAGCAGGCAGCCGTCCTGCGCCGCCTCGGGCGGCAAGGAGAGATCGGCAACCCCCTCGCCCTGCCCCAGCGCCGCGGCGGCGAGCACCTTCCAGCGCGGCCCGAAGGCAAGCTGCTGGTCCTGCGCGGCGGCGAGCTTGCCGCCGCGCGGCGCGCGCTCGGGGGCAGCGCATCGGGCGCGCAGGGCTGTCACGTCGAGCCGTGCCGGGCGCTGCAGGGGCAGGAGCGACAGCGTCGCCTGCGCCGTGAGCGCGAACCCACAACGACCATTCAGCGTTGCATCGGCCAGCACCTCGAAGCCGTACCCCTCGTCGCGGCGGGTGAGTCGCAGGCGAAGGTCGCGGGGGCGATCAGCGGCCACCCGCAACGGGCGCAGGAAGGCGAGGTCGCGGATCTCGAAAGGCTGGTCTTCGTGCTGCGCCATCAGCGCATGGGCTGCAAGGGTCAGATAGCCGGTGCCCGGCAAAAGGGCGTCGCCCGCACGGGTGCGGTGCTCGTCGATGATCCAGTCATCCGTCGAGAGCGTGCTCGTGAACAGCCGGTTGCCGAAACGATCGAAGGTGGCGTCGCCAAGCAGTGGCAAGCCAGTGGGCACCACGGGCGGCGCAGGCAGATCTCCGCTGCGGGCGGCGACGGCCTCGGCGGCCATGCCGACCTCGTTCCAGATGCCCCAGTTGATCGCGGTGACCTGCGTCTGCCCGCCGGCGCGCGACCGCGCGAAGGCGTTGAGAAACTCGTTGGCGGCGACGTAATCCACCTGCCCCGCCGGGGCGGTGACGGTGGAGGAGGACGAGAAGAGCGCGATCCAGTCGGTGGCGCCATCGGGGAAGACCTCGCCCAGCACCTGCGTGCCGTGGATCTTCGGGGTAAAGACGTCCTCCACCGAGGCCGGGGTCTTGGTCAGCAGAGGCGCGTCGTCGATGACGCCCGCGGCATGGATCACCCCGGTGATGCGGCCAAAGCGCGCCTCGGCCGCATCCCGCGCGGCCTGAAGCTGGGCGCGGTTGCAGACGTCGGCGGCGATCACCATGACCTCGGCCCCGGCCTCCTCGAGCGCCAGCACAGCGCGGATGCGGCGGGCGATGGCCTCCTGCGGCGCGTGGCGGGCGAGGTATCCCGGCCAGCCCTCGCGCGCAGGCAGGGCGCGGCGGGCGACGAGGATCAGCTTGGCACCGTGCTTTGCGAAGGCCATGCCGAGCGACAATCCAATGCCGCCGAAGCCACCGGTGAGCAGGTAGGTTCCCCGCCCCGGCTGCGGCGCGCCCTCGGGCAGCGGCACGGGGGTCATGATGCATTCGAACCGGCGGCCGTGTCGAAGGGCGGCGGTCGCATCCCCGGGCTCGGCGAGCAGGTCCTCGAGCACGAGATCGGTGAGCCGGGCGAAGGCGACCTCGTGCGCGGCCTCGGGCTTGCGCCGGGCAAAGGGCGTGTGGGCCCCGCGCTCGGGCAGGACCAGATCCAGCGTTTCGACACGCACACCGGGCACTTCGCGCGGGATTACACGGGCAGGTCCGGCGATGGTCGCCTTGGACGGATGCGCCAGCGGCTCGTCCTGCACCTGCGCGGCGCCGGTGGTCAGAACGGTCATCTGCAGCGGGCACGGCAGCGGTTCCTCGGCCATGGCCTGCGCGAGGAAGAGCAGCGAGTAGAAGCCCTGCTCCTGCACGCGGTGGAAGAAGCTCGAGCCGGGGCGGTGAGTCTCGCCCTCGGTGACCAGCCAGAAATGCGCGATACGCGTGGGCACATGCCCCCGAAGCGCAAGGTCCTGCAGCAGCAGCTCATAGCCCTCGCGGCCCCGCTCGGGCGGCAGGATATAGGAGCTGTCCGAGAGGCGGGAGAAGGCATCGCCGGGGCGCACCTCGATCACCTCATGGCCAGCGGCACCGAGCCGCGCGGCGCAGCGGGCCGCGAGCCCGGCCTCGTCCATGAACATCAGCCAGACCTGCGGCTCGACCGTCGCAAGCGCCTCGGTGACGTCCAGCGCAGCCTCGGCGACGCGCGGGCGCCAGACCGGCTTCCAGCCCCAGTCGGTCAGGTTGTCGCTGCGCATCAGGTGCTTCGGCGCGGGCTCGGCCTGTTTGCCCGGCGCGATGAAGTAGGGCGCGCGCTGGAAGGCGTAGGTGGGCAGCACGACGCGGTTGCGCCGGGCCTCGCCCCAGACCTGCGCCCAGTCGATCTCGGCACCGAGCGCCCAGAGACGGCCCAGCACCTCGAACATGTAGCGGTCGTCGGCGATCTCTTCGTCGGGATGACGCAGCGAGGAAAGCACCTGCTGGCCGGGCACCGCGGGGTGCTGGCGGGCAAGCGAGGAAAGCGCCTTGCCCGGGCCGACCTCTAGGAAAATGCGGCTCTGATGCGCGGCAAGCGTCGCCACGCAATCGGCGAAATGCACGGTCCCGCGCAGATGCTCGACCCAGTAATCGGGGCTGGTCGCCTCTTCGTCGGTCAACCAGCTGCCGCTGAGGTTCGAGGTCAGCGGGATGCGCGGCGGGCTGAGGTCGATGGAGCGCAGGTAGGCGCGGAACTGCTCGAGGATCGGCTCCAGCATCCGGCTGTGTGCGGCGATGTCGATGGCGATGCGCTGGCAGTCGATGCCTTCCGCGATCAGTCTCTGTTCAAGCGATTTCAGCGCCTCTGCAGGCCCCGAGGCCACCGAGAGCTCGGGCGCATTGACCGCGCCGAGGTCGAGATCGGCGCCGAGGTAGCCCTGCAGCGTCTCAGCGGGCAGGCTGACCGAGAGCATGCCGCCCGCCGGCACCGTGTCGAAGAGCCGTCCGCGCAGGTGCACAAGGCCGATGCAATCCTCGAAGCTCATCACGCCCGCGATGCAGGCCGCGGTGTTCTCGCCCATGGAATGCCCCGCGAGCGCGGCGGGCTCGAGACCCCAGCTCATCCAGAGCTTCGCAAGCGCCACTTCCGTCATCAGGATCAGCGGCAGCTGCAGGGAGGGGCGTTTCAGCGCCTCGTCGGCCGCCGCCTTCGCTTCCGGCGCGGGCAGCCAGAGGGCGCGGATGTCCTCGTCGGTGATCTCGGCCAGCGCGGTCAGTCCGCGGTTCATCCAATCGGCGAAAACAGGCTCTGTTTCGTAAAGATCGCGCCCCATGCCGGCGTATTGCGCGCCGCCGCCGGGGAAGAGGAAGGCGACGTCGGGCCGGTCGAGCGCGCTATGGGTATGCACCCGGCGGGGGGTGTTTTCCTCCAGCAGGCGCGCAGCCTCCTCATGGCTCGCTGCGACGACGACCCGGCGCTTTTCGAAGGCGCGGCGACCCTGCTTCAGGGTGAAGGCGACATCGGCCAGCGGCTGCTCTGGATGCGCGCGCAAATGCGCGGCGAGGCGCTGCGCGTTCTGCTCAAGCGCCGCCTTGTTGCGGCCCGACAGGGTGAGGATCTGGAACGGCCAGTCGCTCTGCTCCGAAGCCGGGCGCGGCGGCGCCTCTTGCAGGACCACATGGGCATTGGTGCCGCCGACACCGAGCGAGTTCACCCCGGCGCGGCGCGGATGATCGCCGCGCGTCCATGGTGTCAGCGTGTCGTTCACCACGAAGCGCGAGTTTTCGAAGTCGATGGCGGGGTTGGGCTTCTCGTAGCTCAGCGAGGGCGGTATCTGCGCATGGTGCAGCGCCAGCGAGGTCTTGATCAGGCTCGCGACCCCGGCGGCGGTGTCGAGGTGGCCGATATTGGTCTTCACCGAGCCGATCCGGCAATGCCCTTGATTAGAGCCGCTTCCCGAAAAGGCCTGGGTCAGAGCCGCGACCTCGATGGGATCACCAAGATAGGTGCCGGTGCCGTGGCATTCGACGTAATCGATGCTGTCCGGGCTGACGCCTGCCACGGCCTGCGCCTCGGCGATCGCCTGCGCCTGACCATCGACCGAAGGGGCGAGATAGCCAGCCTTGCCCGCGCCGTCGTTGTTGATTGCCGTTCCCTTGATGACCGCCCAGACGTGATCGCCGTCGGCAAGCGCATCCCCGAGGCGGCGCAGCACCACGACACCGGCGCCGGAACCGAAGACCGTGCCCTGCGCGCGGTGATCGAAGGCATGGCATTCGCCATCGGGCGAGAGGATTTCGTTCTCGCGGTAGAGATAGCCGCGCCCCTGCGGCAGCTCGATGGTCACCCCGCCCGCCAGCGCCATGTCGCATTCACCGCTCAGGAGGGACTGCACCGCGAAATGCGTGGCCACCAGCGAGGTGGAACAGGCGGTCTGCACGTTGACCGACGGCCCGTGCAGGTCGAGCACGTAGCTGAGCCGCGTGGTCAGGAAGTCCTTGTCGTTGCCGGTATGGCGCAGCAGGAACATGCCGGTGCTGTCGACGAGCTCGGGGTTGGAGCACAGGTTGACGTAGAAATAGCTGCCCATGCCGACGCCGCCGAAGACCCCGATGGAGCCGTCGAAGCTGTCGGGGACGTGACCGGCGGTCTCGAGCGCCTCCCAAGAGGTTTCGAGGAACTGCCGGTGCTGCGGGTCCATGATCGCCGCATCCTTGGGAGCGAAGCCGAAGAACTCCGCATCGAACATCTCGAAACCATCGAGCGGCGCTCCGAAGGGCACGTAGTCGCGGTGGCGCAGCAGGCCCGGGTCTTCGCCGGCCGCGCGCAACTCATCCTCGGTGAAACGGCGGATGGCGCGGCGGCCCTCACGCAGGTTCTCCCAATAGGTGGCGATATCGGCGGCGCCGGGCAGATGCGCGGCCATGCCGACGATGGCAATGTCCGTCTCTGCGATACCTGTCTCGGCGATGTCACGTTGACTGTCCAAGAAGCCTTCCTCACTCGCACAAACCCCGCGACCTCATGCTCCGTAAAGACAGATTACGGAGAAAATTGGGCGCAATGCGGCGTGATCCGCCGTCGCGGGAAACAAAGCGGGACAGGTCACGGCACTGTCCGCCGCAAAGGAGACTATCAGGCGCGACCGCGCGTGTCTCGGGCCGCTGTCGCCGCAGGCGCGAGACCGGCGGGGCTCACCAGCCCTGGCTGCTGAGCGCGGTGACGGCGGGCCAGTTGAGCGAGATTGCAAGCGCCGCCAGCGCCGCGCCGAAGAGCGCGAAGCACAGGTCGTGCAGCGGATCCCAGACGCCCATGCGCCGCGCCAGCCAGACCACCACCGGATAGGCCAGCGCAAAGGCCGCGCCGTAGCCGAGCAGCGCGCCGATCAGCCCGTAGGTTTCCAGCCCGACGAGGATGCAGCCCACCATGAGCAGCGCCCGCGCCAGCGCGAGGACGAAGAAGCTGCGGCTGTCGCCCGCCGCCAGCGCCGCCTGGTCGTAGGTCTGCACGATGATCTGCGGCATCTGCATGCAGGCGATGAGCACCGTCACCGCCCCGGCGGCAAGATAGCGCTCGTCGTACATCAGATCGACCAGCCCGTGACCGCAGACGGCGAAGCTGGCGACCAGCACCAGCAGCGCGCCGGTCACCGAAAAACGCATCTTGCGCAGGCGCAGGAAATTCTGGCGGCTCTCGCGCGGCGGGCTCTCGCGGTAGATCGGGATCAGCACCTTGCGCGTCACCATGCCGCCCAGCAGCATCGGGAAGGACGCGAGGAAATAGCCGATGTTGTAGACCCCGAATGCGTCGAGGCTGAGGTACTTGCCGATCAGGATCTTGTCGCCCTGGCTGAAGAAGAAGCCGCAGACCGTCGACAGGAAGATCCATTTGCCGAAGGTCACCAGTTCGTGCCGCGCCTCTGGCTCCATGCGGAAGCGGTTGCGGCCCCCCGCCAGCAGCAGCGAGTTGGCGGTCACCTCGACGAGGCTGCTGATCAGCCCGGAGAGCACCAGCGACCAGACCGAGCCGGTGGCCCAGGCCAGAAGCACCGCACTGCCGACACCGATGGTCTGGGTGGCAAGCTCGAGCAGGGTGACCCGGCCGAGCAGCAGGTGACGGTTGGCGCTGTCCATGCGGGTCGGGCGGAAGCCGACGATCAGCAGTGACAGCCCCGCCACGGGCAGCAGGTGCAAAAGCTGCGGCTCGTCGTAGAACAGCGACATGGGCCAGGCCAGCGCGCAGGCACTGAGCCAGAGGCCGATCCCGCGCAGCACCTGGATGGTCCAGGCGGTGTCGAGAAACGCCCGATCGTCGCCGCGCTTGCTTTGCAAGATCGCCGGGGTGACGCCCACGTCCGAGAACTGCATCAGCCCCATCAGGAAGACCGAGACCAGCGCCATGAGACCGAAAGCCTCGGGGAAGAGCAGCCGGGTGAGGATCAGGTTGCTGCCGAGCCGCAGCGCCTGCGAAAAGCCGAAGCTGCCGACGGTGAGCAGCGACGAGCGCAGCACCCGGGCGCCGAGCGAGGCCCCGGAAAAGCGTTGGATCAGGGTGGTGGTCACCGGCTGCGGCTCCACTCCGGGTGCGCCTGCGGGGTCAGCCGCACCAGCAGCGCCACGCCGCTGTAGACGGCAAAGCCGATCGGGTCGCGCAGCGCCATGCGCAGCTTGCCGATGGCCGAGAGCGGCAGCTTGTCGTCATTTCCCAGAAGCCGCGGATAGAGTTTGCCAACCTGCGCCACCCCGGCGTCCTGCCTGCGACGCACGCGCACCAGCGCGGCCAGACCCTCGGCGATGGGCCATTCGTAATACGCGGGCACCGAGGCGCGCTCTTCGGGGGTGAAGCTGAGCCGCACGAAGGTGTCGTCCGAAATGACGTCGGGAAACTCGGGCCAGCGCGCGCGGCCCTCGGCGTTGACCGCGAAGACACCGCAGCCGGGCACGCCGTCGGACATGAAGGGCACCTGCCGCCAGGTCCGGGCATAGGCGCGGGCGGCCCAGCCGTGGGCGGTGATCCGCAGCCGTCCGCTGGCATAGCGCGCGCCGGGCCGGCTCAGGGCGGCGTAAAGCTGTGCGAGGAGCGCCTTGCTGACCGTCACATCGGCGTCGAGGTAGATGCGGATGCCCGAGAGTGCCTCTGCATCACCGGCATTGAGCGCGGCGAGCTTGCCGCCCTCTGCCCGCTCGATCACCCGCAGGCGCCAACCCCGCGCGGCGAAGCCGTCGATGGCCCCGCGGGCGCGCGCGGCGGTGTCATCCACGCAGCCATTGGCAACCACGATGACCTCGGGCGCGGGGGTGTCCCCGGGCCAGTCCGAGGCCAGCAGAGCCTTCAGGCACGCGCCGATCAGCGCGCTCTCGTTGCAGGCGGGCAGGATCACCGAAACCGCGGGGCTGCCAGGAAACCGATACTCGTCAGATGCCATGATCCGTACCAAGGACGACACACATGCCTATGTCCTGCACCAGGACAGGGTAGCTTTGCCAGCAAACTATGGCCAAAGAATGATTTGAGGGAGTTTGTGGTTTAATTGTCGACGGCCGTCCCGGCCTGCTGTTCGACGCGTGGGGGTTCCGCTGTCGCAAAATCTTCGGATCGGCTATCTCGTTCCCCAGTTCCCTGGGCAGACGCATATCTTCTTCTGGCGCGAGGTGCAGGCGCTCGAGGCCATGGGCCACGAGGTGCACCTTTTGTCGACGCGCGTGCCGCCCAGCGGGCTGATCGCGCACAGCTGGTCGAAGGACGCCATTGCCCGCACCACCTATCTTGGCGAGATTCGCCCCCTGGCAGCGGCGACCACGCTGGCCCGGCTGCTGCCGGGTCGGCTTGCGCGCGACCTCCTGCGCGAAGGGCCGGGCTTTGCCCGGGACACCGCGCTGACGCTCTCGGCCGCCGAGGCGCTGCGGGCCTACGCGCGGAGGCATGGGCTCGACCACGTCCACGTGCACAGCTGCGCCCGCGCCGCGCTGGTGGCCAATCTCGCGAAGAGGCTCGGCGGCGCGCCCTATTCGCTGACCCTGCATGGCCCGCTGTCGGATTACGGCCCTGGCCAGCGGGTGAAATGGCGCGAGGCCGCCTTTGCCACGGTGATCACCCGCAAGCTGACGGATGAGCTGCGCGCGGCGCTGGGGGACAACCTGCCGCAGCGCATGGTGATCCGCCCCATGGGGGTCGACACCGAGGAGCTGCGCCGCGACGCGCCCTATGTGCCGCCCGAGAAGGGCCGCCCGGTGCGGCTTTTCTCCTGCGGGCGGCTGAACGTTGTGAAGGGCCACCAGGACCTGATGTCGGCGATGCGCCAGCTGCTCGACCAGGGCGTCGACGTGCGGCTGGAAATCGCCGGCGAGGATGACGCCGGCGGCAGCGGCTACCGCGCCGAGCTCGAGGCACATCTGCGCAAGCTGCGGCTGCGCGACCACGTGAAGCTCTTGGGGGCGATCGACGCGGGGGCGGTGCGCGACAAGCTGCTCTCGGCGCATGTCTTCGTTCTGGCTTCCTGGCACGAACCGCTCGGCGTGGCCTACATGGAGGCCATGGCCTGCGGCGTGCCGGTGATCGGCACCGATGCGGGCGGGGTGCGCGAGCTGATCGACGATGGGCATTGCGGCAAGCTTGTGCCGCCAAAGGACCCGACGGCGCTGGCACGGGCGATCCGCGACCTGGCGCAGAACCCCGAGACCGCCCGCCGCCTTGGCGCGGCCGGACGGGAGCGGGTCGAACGTGACTTCCGCGCCAGCCTCGGCGCCGAGACACTGGTCGAGGAAATCCTGCGCGCGCGGCAGTAGCGGCAAAGACCATCCGGGGCCCTTGCGGCTCTTCTTGAAGAGAGTTGGGCCTCAGAGGCCGGCGGTGGGGAGTTCCGCCTCGGGCGTGTCCTCGAAGCCCAGAAGTTCGACGGCGTAGAGCGTGACCCGCCCGCGCGGCCCCGCCGCGAGCAGCCGCCCCGCCGCATCGTGCGAGAAGGTGTACTCCCCCAGCGCGCCCGGCAGCAGTGCCCGGTCCTCGCCGCCGCCCCCGTTGAGGTGATCGTCGCCGCCCTTGCCGATCAGCAGATCGTTCCCGGCCCCGCCAAGCAGCACATCGGGCAGCGCGCTGCCCTCCAGCGTCGCGCCCCCAGGCGCGGCGCGCAGGCGCAGCCCGTCGTCGAAGGTGCCCGGGGGGCGCTCTTCCCAGTCGGTGGGCGCCGCGGCGTTGTAGCTCATCAGCATGTCCCAGCGCGGGTTTGCGTCGTCGAGATGCCGCAGCGCCCCCCAGCTGCCCCATTGCGAGGCCGGGGCGACGTCGACAAAAGCATTGAAGAGCGTGCCATCCGCCGCCATCCAGCCATTCAGCAGCTGCTCGTAGAGCTTGGCCATCTCGGGGCTGTAGTTGAACTGCTCGAAAAATGCGGTGAGCCTCTCGTCCTGCAGCCGCTCGGCCTGCGCCGCCACATGGGTGCCGCCCTCGTACATCACCAGCCGCAGCCCGGCCTTGTCGGCAACCTCGGCGTGATAGGGCAGGATCTCGCCGGTCAGCTCCGCCAGCGAGCCCTCCTGCAGCGCGAGCGCCACCGGCAGCATCGCGGGATCAAAACGATGTTCCTTCACGTATTCGCGCAGGGCAACGCGGCGCAGCCCCTGCGCCTCGCCGTCCTCCTGCGCCTGCATCTCGGCGCGCGAGAGCCAGTCGTCCATCTGCCCCGCCATCTCCTCGCCCCCGAGCTCGTAGCCGAAGTAGCCCGCGACGGCGTAGGCGTCGAAGCTCTCCTGCGGCGCGCGCCCTAGCGCGAGATAGGCCAGCGGCGCCGTGAGGATCTGCTCCTCGAGACCCGGCCAGCCGGTGTGGGTCGAGATCACCCGGACAAGCCGCGCGCCGGCCTCTGCGCCGTAAACCTCGCTCCAGATGTCCATCACCTGCGCGGCGCGCAGCGCGTAGAACTGGATCCAGCCCGTCTCCGAGCGGCCCCAGCGCGCCTCGGCCTGCTGGGTCGCCCATTGCGCCTGCGGGAAGATGAAATTCCAGACCTCGTTGGAATATTCGACATAGGCCTTGAGCCCCGGATCGAGCCGCGCCTTCGCCAGCTCGGCGAAGCGGCGGACGTAGTCGTCATCGGCCATATGCGGCAAGACGAACCACGGATCGGCGCCGACCTCGTTGGCAAGGTCGATCATCACCTCGGGCGGCACACCCCAGGCGGTCCAGGTGGCATCGCTCATGCGGGGGCGGTCATCCCAGCGCTGCGCCGGGGAGCCATTGGTCATCATCCAGTCCATGAAGCGCAGGCTGCGCAGGTCGTGGATGCGCGCCAGCCAGTGCGGATTGAACAGCGCACCGGCTTCGAAGAGCGGCACCTGATCCTCGCGCACCACATGGATGTCGCGGATCGGGTCCTCGGGATCGATCGCCGAGATCGAGATGCCCACCGAGCCCTCGCCCGGCGCGTAGTCGAAGAGCGCGCGACCCTCGTCCATGCGCACACGGCTGGCGCGGCCGGTGAGCTGCAGATCGCCCTTGCCCTGCCAGGTCACCACGTAGGTGCCGCGCAGGTGCTGCGCGGCCTCGGGCTGATCGGTGAGCAGCAGGGCCTCCAGCCGCTCGACCCCCTCGGGGATGCGCAGCGGCCACCCATTCTCGTCCAACGCACCAAGGGCGCGGAGCGCGTCGATCTCCACCCCGCCCCACTGCCCCGGCAAGTGGCCAATCCAAGGCCGCGAGGATTTCATCAGGTCGACAAAGGGATGCTGGGTGGACCAGTCCGACAGGCCGTTGAGCCCCATGGCCAAGGCCGGGGCACCCTCGGGGCGGGCCCCGGCGTCGGGCAGTGCAAGCTCGGGGCGCGGCGGCAGCGACGTGTCTGCGGCCGGCTCGGCGGCACCCTGTTCGGGCGCTTCCAGCGCAGGCGTCACCGCCGCGGCCTTCTCGGGCAGCCCCTCCGAGACCACCTGCCAGACATGCGCGGCGATCTGCGGGTAGACGGCGGCGATCTCCCGGTCGATCTCGGGCGGCGGCGCATAGCCCTCGGGGGGCGGCGTGCCGTAAAGCGCGCTGTAGGTCACCATGGCGGCAAGGAAATAAAGCGAGGGCGTGCCATGCGGCGCATCGTCGACATAGAGCGCCTGCGCAGGCACGTCCTGCAGCGGCCCGCCCTCCTCGAGCAGCTCCGACAGGACCCGCGCCACCGGAATGAGCTGCACCGGCTGGCCGGGACGCGCCGCGCGCAGCTTTTCCAGCAGGTCATCGTACCAGACCCCATAGGCGCCGAGCGTGTAATCGTGGTAGCGCCGCATCCCCCGCGCCGAGGGCGGATAGTCCCCGGCGACCGAGGCCATGTCGGGCCAGCCCTCGTAAATCCAGAGCGGCGTGCCGGGGGCGTGCCCCTCGACCCAGTCGGCGACGGTGAGAATCGCATCCATCGGGCTGGTGCCCGAGGGGTTGTTGCCCGGATAGGGCGCGTCCGAGACCTGGTACTGCAGGAAGTTCGCCGGGGTGATCAGCACCGCGTCGAAGCCCGCATCGCCAAAGGCGCCCCGCCCCGGGTCCCAATGGTTACTCACCCCAGGGATCGTCCAGTTCGGCTCGGGTGGCAGGTTGTCGGAAAAGTCGCGCAGGAAACCCCATTGCCCGTCGAGCGACAGCCGCGCGCCATCTGCCTGCGCCAGCTGCGCGAGCCAGTAGGGCGTGTTGCTATGCGCCTCCTGCCCGAGGAAATGCACCAGCGAGTTGCCGAAGACATAGACCTCGCGCTCGGGGCTGCCGCCCTCCTGCGCCAGCGCTGCAAGGGGCCAGCCGGCAGCCAGCAATGCTGCCCTCAGAAAACGCCCGACCATGAAATTCCCCCGAAACAACCCTGAACCAAACGGCTTTCCCGGAACATATGGGCACGCGGTACGGTCACTCAAGCGGCACAAGGGTCGTGCTGCACTGCGGCGTAACTTTCCGGGCCTCTCGCGGTATTTGCGGTTTTCATTTCGCTGCCGCTGCGTATAGTCGCGGCCATGATGACCCTTGGCCATATCCCCGCTGCTGCACGTGCATTCCGCGCGCCGGTTGCGCTTGGCCTGCGTCTAGTCCTAATCCGCCTCTGAGCGCGCATCTCGGCGCGACCGCTCAGAGGAGGACCGTTTCGCGCCGGCGAACCCTTTCCAGGACGACGACTCAAGAGATCCGAAAAATGACAGACCAAGCCAAAGACCGCGTGTACATCTTCGACACGACCCTCCGTGACGGCGAGCAGTCGCCCGGCGCGACCATGACCCACGACGAGAAGCTCGAGATCGCCGAGCTGCTGGACGAGATGGGGGTCGACATCATCGAGGCGGGCTTCCCGATCGCCTCCGAGGGCGACTTCCGCGCCGTCTCGGAGATCGCCGAGCGCTCGAAGAACGCGGTGATCTGCGGCCTTGCCCGCGCGCAGCTCAACGACATCGACCGCTGCTGGGAGGCGGTGAAACACGCCAACCGCCCGCGCATCCACACCTTCATCGGCACCTCGCCGCTGCACCGTGCCATCCCCAACCTCACCATGGACGAGATGGCCGAGCGCATCCACCAGACGGTGACCCACGCGCGCAACCTCTGCGACAACGTGCAATGGTCGCCCATGGATGCGACCCGGACCGAGCATGACTATCTCTGCCGCGTGGTCGAGATCGCCATCAAGGCGGGCGCCACCACGATCAACATCCCCGACACCGTGGGCTACACCGCGCCGGTGGAATCGGCCGAGCTGATCCGCATGCTGATCGAAAAGGTGCCGGGCGCCGACGAGATCATCTTCGCGACCCACTGCCACAATGACCTCGGCATGGCGACGGCGAACAGCCTCGCCGCCGTCGAGGCCGGCGCGCGGCAGATCGAATGCACCATCAACGGCCTTGGCGAGCGGGCGGGCAACACCGCGCTCGAAGAGGTGGTGATGGCGCTCAAGGTGCGCGGCGACATCATGCCCTTCGAGACCAAGATCGACACCCGCAAGATCATGCACATCTCGCGCCGCGTCGCGACGGTCTCGGGCTTCCCGGTGCAGTTCAACAAGGCGATCGTCGGCAAGAACGCCTTTGCCCACGAGTCGGGCATCCACCAGGACGGCATGCTCAAGAACAAGGAAACCTTCGAGATCATGCGCCCCGAGGACGTGGGTCTCGCGGGCACCTCGCTGCCGCTCGGCAAGCACTCGGGCCGCGCCGCGCTCCGCGCCAAGCTCAAGGACCTCGGCGTCGACGTTGGTGACAACCAGCTCAAGGACATCTTCGTGCGGTTCAAGGACCTTGCCGACCGCAAGAAGGAGGTCTTCGACGAGGACATCCTCGCGCTGGTGACGGCGGCGATGACCGATGGCGCCGATCACCTCGAAATCGTCTCGCTCAAGGTCGTCTGCGGCACCGGCGGCCCGGCCGAGGCGACGCTCGAGATGGAAGTGGGCGGCGAAGAGAAGTCCTGTGTGATGGAAGGCGACGGCCCGGTTGACGCCACCTTCAAGGCAGTGCGGGCGCTCTATCCCAACGAGGCGCGGCTGCAGCTCTACCAGGTGAACGCGGTGACCGAGGGCACCGATGCGCAGGCGACCGTCTCGGTGCGCCTCGAAGAGGACGGCAAGATCGCCACGGGCCAGTCGGCGGATACCGATACGGTTTATGCGTCTGCCAAGGCCTATGTGAACGCGCTCAACCGACTGCACGTGCGCCGCAGCAAGACCGGCACCGACCAGAAGGAAATCAGCTACAAGGAATTTGGCTGAGTCCCCTGCAGCCATCGGCTGACAGGTCCCTGTCGTGACAGATCGAAGCCCGCTCCCTTTGGAGCGGGCTTTTTTCTGGCGGTTCGGCAACGGCGCGCGGGGACTTTCTGCGCAACGACCGGGCGCGCTGCGCTCAGGCGAAATGCCCGTCGAAGAGCACCGCATGCAGGGGCTGGCCGTGGTCACCTTGTCCGTCCGTAGCGGCGGGGTACTCGGGGCCGTGAGGCGACGCGGCCTCATGGGGATGGTCGATGTCGCCCTGCACCTTCCAGATGGCGTCTCCGTCGAAGAGCGCCCCATGCAGCGCCGCGTACTGGTTCTCGAGCAACATCAGCTCTTCCTGCGCCAGAGCCTCCTGCCCGTGCTGCACTGGGCTGCCCGCCGCGTCGTGGCTGGCGAAGTCGAAGCCCGGGGGCTCGTCCTCATCCGCCAACATTTCTTCGAGAAAGGCACGCCCGGCGTCGGAAGGCCCCGCGCCCTCGGCGCCCGTCGCGCCCTGCGGCGCGAAAGGATGCGGCACTGGGTCGCTCCGCGGGACATGTCCGCTGGATTCGAGCCCCATGTCCTCGAGCGGGCCATCGACGGAGAGCTGCATGATCTCGGGCAGGCGCTCCGCCCAGCCGATCCGCCAGCTTTCCGCGTAGCCCGCCTCGGCAGGCAGCGCCGCGGTCGCTTCGGACGCATGATGAGAGTCGAACCAATACCCGATGCTGATCACCGCGTTGCGCAGCCCGCGCACGCTCCCATCGGCCTCGCCGCGCAGCAGCGCCAGTTTCGATTTCCGGCCCTGCGCCTGAAGCGCCTGCTCATGGGCATGAGCGTGTTCGGCGAGCGCATCTTCGACCCGCGCCTCATCCAGCGCGTCACCCCGCGCCGCGATCGCCTCATACCCAAAGACCCCGGCCGCGATGCCGGCGTCGACGCGCGCCAGGTCCTGAGCCGCAAAATCGTAATGGGCGCCGTTGCCCATTCCCCAGGCCTGCCAGGACGACAGGCCGCGCTCCAGTGTCCGCTCCATGGGTCACCCTCATCCGCTTCGTTGCGATGCCGCCACATTCGCGCAAACGCGGGGCGGAAAGGGTGCGGAAGAATGGCGGGAAAACGGAGACTCCCGGCGTTTTTAGGAGAATGCGAGCAGGCGCCGCGCGACGGAGGGACTCAGCCCTCCTTGGCCTGAAGCTCCGCAAGGATCGCTGCCAGACCCACCCGCCAGTCCGGACGCGGCAGGCCGAAGGCGGCCTCGGTCGCGCTGTTGTCCATGCGCGAATTGGCCGGGCGCTTTGCCGGGGTCGGGAACTCGGAGGTCGGGATATCGACCACCTCGCAGGAGATCCCCGACTGGGCGAAGATCTCGCGGGCGAAGTCGGCCCAGCTCACGTCGGGGGCGCCCGAGAGGTGGTAGGTGCCCGACTTCTCCGGCGCCTCGATGAGCTGGCTCGCCGCGGCGAGGCAAAGCTCGGCGATGTCCGCCGCCGGGGTCGGCCCGCCGATCTGGTCGGCGACGATGGTCAGCCTGTCGCGTTCGGCGCCGAGCTTCAGCATGGTCTTCACGAAGTTCTTGCCGTGGGCCGAAACCACCCAGCTGGTGCGGATGATCGCATGCGGACCGCCCGCGGCGCGCACCGCCTCCTCGCCCGCCAGCTTGGTGCGGCCATAGGCGCCGAGCGGCGCGGTGGGCGCATCCGGCACAAACGGCTGATCGCCGGTGCCGTCGAAAACGTAATCGGTCGAGATGTGGATGAAGGGGATGCCGAGGTCCGCACAGGCCTGCGCCATGGCGCCCGGCGCCTCGCCGTTGACCCGCGCGGCGGTGATCTCGTCGCTCTCTGCCTGGTCGACGGCGGTATAGGCGGCGGCGTTGATCACCACGTCGGGGGCCTCGGCCCGCACCGCCTCGGCGCAATCGGCCGGATCGGTAAGGTCGACGTCCTCGCGGGACAGTGAGACGACGGGGGCGCGGCGCTCGATCTCGCGCGCGACTTGCCCCGTCGATCCGAACATTAGAATTCGCATGATCTACCCGTGTCTTGAATATCTAGGAAATGCTGTCCCGGCGGCTCAGAGCATCGCCGGCACGACCTGATCCGGCGGGCGGTGCCCGTCGGCGAAGGTCTTGACGTTGATGATCACCTTCTCGCCCATCTCGATGCGCCCCTCGAGCGTCGCCGAGCCCATGTGCGGCAGCATCGCGACGTTCGGCATGTTCACCAGCTCGGGGTTGCCCTTGATCTTGTGCTGGTACACGTCGAGCCCGGCACCGCCCAGCTCGCCCGCCTTGAGCATCCGGGTCAGCGCCGATTCGTCGATCACCTCGCCGCGCGAGGTGTTGATCAGCACCGCCGAGGGCTTCATCAGCCGCAGCCGGCGGGCGTTGAGCAGGTGGAAGGTCGAGGGGGTGTGCGGACAGTTGACCGAGACCACATCCATCCGCGCCACCATCTGGTCGAGACTCTCCCAATAGGTCGCCTCGAGCGCCTCCTCGGTCTCTTCTCGCAGGCGGCGGCGGTTGTGGTAGTGGATCTGCATGCCGAAGGCCGAGGCGCGCCGCGCCACCGCCTGGCCGATCCGCCCCATCCCGAGAATGCCGAGCCGTTTGCCGCCAAGCCGCGTGCCGAGGAAGGCGGTCGGCGCCCAGCCGGCCCAGTTGCCCTCCTGCATCGTGGCGAGCCCCTCCTGCATGCGGCGCATCACCGCCAGCATGAGCCCCATCACCATATCGGCGGTATCGTCGGTCATCACCCCCGGCGTGTTCGACACCATGATGCCCCGCGCCCGGGCGGTTTCCACGTCGATGTGATCGACGCCCGCGCCATAATTGGCGATCAGCTTGAGTCGCGGTCCGGCCTGGGCGATCAGCCCGGCGTCGATCTGGTCGGTCAGAGTCGGCACCAGGACGTCGGCCTCGGCCATAGCCGCGGTCAATTCCGCGCGAGTCATCGCGAGGTCGTCGGTGCGCAATTTGACGTTGAAAAGCTCGCTCAGGCGGGTTTCCACCACCTCCGGCAAACGTCGCGTCACGACAACAGTCAGGCGTTTCTGCGGCATTCCGGTCAGGGCCTCCCTTTCCTTACGCTCTTTGCTTTGGCACACTGTCGCAAGCATGCACGGGGCACAAGAACCCCGGCGTAAAATCTCGAGCAGGACAGACACGATGGTCAGGACTTCTGTGTTGGCGGGGCTGCTTGCCGCCCTGCTCTGCGGCACGGCCGCGCAGGCGGCCGAAGAGCGCGGGCCGGTCACCAACCTTCCGTTGCCGCGCTACGTGTCGCTGAAGACCAACGAGGGCAACGCCCGGCGCGGCCCCTCGCTCACCCACCGCATCGACTGGGTCTACACCCGGCGGGACATGCCGCTCGAGATCATCGCCGAATATGGCCATTGGCGCCGGGTGCGCGACAAGGACGGCATGGGCGGCTGGATCCATTACGCGCTGCTGTCGGGGGTGCGCACGGTGCTTGTCGAGCAGGACATGCTCGAGCTGCACCTGCGCCCCGATCCGGACGCCCCGGTCGAGGCCAAGCTGGCGGTCGGGGTGATCGCCCATCTCGAGCATTGCGAGAAGGACTGGTGCGAACTGTCCGCCGGCGGCTACGACGGTTGGGCGCCGAAGTCCGCGGTTTGGGGCGTCAAGGCGGACGAGATTCTCGAATAGCCCTGCTCAGGGCTGCCAGCGGTAGAGCACGTCAAAAGGTTCTTCGCCCACGGCCTCGAAACCGCAGGCGCGGTAGAAGCGGTTCGCCGGGCTGCCCTTGAGCGCCATGAGCCGGATCGGCACGCCCGCCGCCCGCGCGTCGTCCTGCAACTCCGTGATGACCCTGCGGCCAAGTCCGAGGCCGCGCGCTTGCGCGGCAAGGTAGAGATGGTCGAGATAGTGCCCCTCCGGCCGCCGGCGCAGGACGAAAAAGCCGGCAAGCTGATCGCCCTGCAGCAGAACCACCGTCTCCGCCGGATCAAAGCTGTCGAGGAACCGCCGCCGCACGCGCAGCGGGTCGTAGCGCCCCAGCGCCTCGAGGCTCGGGCGCATGGCCTCG
Source organism: Salipiger sp. PrR003 (assembly GCF_010500785.1). Lineage (NCBI taxonomy): Bacteria > Pseudomonadati > Pseudomonadota > Alphaproteobacteria > Rhodobacterales > Roseobacteraceae > Salipiger > Salipiger sp. PrR003. The sequence goes on along the minus strand of NZ_JAAGOV010000120.1, from coordinate 15,687 downwards.
GCCCGCAGCTCGGCGAGCTGAGGCGCGTCCGAAGGCGAGGCGATACGGCGCGTGATCTGCATGTGGTCCGGTCCTCTTGCGAAAGGTGCCTTTCCATAGCGGCGCGGCGCGGGCACGCAAACGGCAAACCGCCGCTTTCGGGCCCTCTGCCGGAGATGCGGCGCCGCCCGTCCCGCGCTGACGAGTCGCTGCGCCGTCGCGACGGGCCAGCTGTGCCCCGGGCAGGACCGCTCCTGCCGCGCCGCGCCATTGGACAAGCCGGCGATTGCGGGATAACACGCGGGCATCTCAAGATCAGGGATCCCCATGTCCGAAACCCCTTCCGACATCGCCCGCAGGGTGCTGGCCACCGAGACCGAGGCGCTGGTCCGGCTATCCGACGAACTGCCCGCGGAGTTCGACGCCGTGGTCTCTCTGTTGCTGAACATCCGTGGCCGGGTCATCGTCTCCGGCATGGGAAAGTCCGGCCATGTTGCCGCGAAGATTGCCGCCACGCTGGCCTCGACCGGCACCCCGGCGCAATTCGTCCACCCCGGCGAGGCCAGCCATGGCGATCTTGGCATGATCACCTCGGCGGATGCGGTGATCCTGATCTCCAATTCCGGCGAGACCCGAGAGCTGGCTGACATGATCGGCTACTGCGCACGCTTCTCGATTCCAATGATCGCCATCACCAAGCGCGCAGAGAGCACGCTGGCGACCGCCTCCGATCACATCCTGCTGCTGCCCGACGCCCCCGAGGCCTGCGCCATCGGCATGGCGCCCACTACGTCGACGACGCTCTGCATGGCGCTCGGCGACGCGCTGGCCGTGGCGCTGATGAGCAACCGCGGCTTCGGCCGCGACAGCTATGCACATTTCCACCCCGGCGGCTCGCTCGGCGCGGCGCTGCTGCGGGTCTCGGCGGTGATGCACAAGGGCGACGAGCTGCCCGTGGTCAGCCCGACCACCCCGATGAGCGAGGCGCTGGTGGTCATGTCGCAGAAAGGCTTCGGCGTCGCGGCGGTGGTCACCGAGGGCCGCGTCGCGGGCATCATCACCGACGGCGACCTGCGCCGCAACATGGAGGGGCTGCTCGAGCGCCGCGCGGGCGAGGTTGCCACGCCCGGCCCGCTGGTCACCCAACCCGACACCCTGCTTACGGAGGCACTCGGCGTGCTCAACGCGAAGAAACGGACGGTCCTTCTGGTGGTCGACGAGGCCGAGCGCCTCGTCGGGCTGCTGCACATCCACGACGCGCTGCGGGCAGGTGTGGCATGAGCGCGGTCATCTTCATCCCCGCCCGCTACGCCTCGTCCCGCTACCCGGGCAAGCCGCTGGTCGAGCTCGCCGGTGCCACCGGCGAGAAGAAGAGCCTGATCCAGCGCGCCTGGGAGGCCGCCCTGACCGTCGAGGGCGTCTCGGCGGTTTACGTGCTGACCGATGACGACCGCATCGCCGAGGCGGCCCGCGGCTTCGGCGCCGAGGTGCTGATGACCTCCTCCGAGGCCCGCAACGGCACCGAGCGCTGTGCCGAGGGTGTGGCGCAACTGGACGGCGCGCCGGAGATTGTTATCAACCTGCAGGGCGACGCACCGCTGACCCCGCCGTGGTTCATCGAGGCGCTGATCGCCGCGATGCACGATCGGTCGGTCGAGATGGCCACCCCGGTGCTGAAGACCGACCCGGAGACCCTGGCCAACTTCGTCACCGACCGCCACGCCGGCCGCGTCGGCGGCACCACCGCGGTGATGCGCCACGACGGCACCGCGCTCTACTTTTCGAAAGAGGTGCTGCCCTACGTCGGCAACCTCGAAACACCGCCCGAGGTCTGGCACCATGTCGGCGTCTACGGCTACCGCCCCGGCGCGCTGCGCCGCTACGCCGCCTGGAACGAGGGCCCGCTCGAGCGCGCCGAGGGGCTCGAGCAACTGCGCTTCCTCGAGAACGGAACGCCGGTCACCTGCGTGCCCGTCGAGGCGCGGGGCCGGGTGTTCTGGGAGCTCAACAACCCCGTCGACGTGGCCCGTATCGAGGCCGTTCTGAAGAAGGAAGGCATCGCATGACCGCCCAGGAACCCGTCCGGAGTCCCGCCATGAAACCCGTCGCCGTCAAATCCGTCACCTTCGCCAATGACGCGCCACTGGCGCTGATCGCCGGGCCGTGCCAGCTGGAAAGCCTCGAGCATGCGCGCATGCTGGCCGAAAAGATCGCCGCCGCCGCCGAGGCCGCGCGCACCCCGTGGGTGTTCAAGGGCAGCTTCGACAAGGCCAACCGCTCCTCGCTCTCGGGCAAGCGCGGCATCGGCATGGAGGCGGGGCTGTCGATCCTGTCGCAGATCGGCGCCGAGTTCGGCGTGCCGGTGCTCACCGACATCCACACCGCCGAGCAATGCAGCGCGGTGGCGCAGGCCGTGGACATCCTGCAGATCCCCGCGTTTCTGTCGCGCCAGACCGACCTTTTGCTGGCGGCGGGCGAGACCGGTGCGGCGATCAACGTGAAAAAGGGCCAGTTCCTAGCACCTTGGGACATGGCGAACGTGGCGGACAAGATCGCCAGCACCGGCAACGAGCGGCTGCTGCTGTGCGAGCGCGGCGCGAGCTTCGGCTACAACATGCTGGTCTCGGACATGCGCGCGCTGCCGATCATGGCGGAAACCGGCTACCCGGTGGTCTTCGATGCCACCCATTCGGTGCAGCTGCCGGGCGGACAGGGGACGTCGTCGGGAGGCCAGCGGCAATACGTGCCGACGCTGGCCCGCGCCGCCGTGGCCGTGGGCTGCGCGGCGGTCTTCATCGAAACCCACGAGGATCCGGACAACGCCCCCTCGGACGGGCCGAACATGGTACCCGTGGACCGGCTCGGCGCGCTGCTGACGACGCTGCGCGCGCTCGACGAGGTGGCAAAAGGGGCGTAAGCGCCCCGCCCTCTCTGCTAGCGGAAGAGCTGCAGCACAAGCGGCGCGATGAGCCCGGTCAGCACCGCGTTCATCCCCATGCCAATCCCGGCAAAGGCCCCGGCCGTCGGATGCACCTGCAGCGCCCGCGCGGTGCCGACGCCATGCGCGGCAACCCCGGTGGCAAAGCCCCGCCCGCGCCAGTCGCGCAGCCCCAGCGCGTTCAGCATCGGCGTCACGGCGATCGCCCCGATCATCCCGGTCAACAGCACCAGCACCGCGGTCATCGACGGATCGCCGCCGAGCTTTTCCGAGATGCCGATTGCCACCGGCGCAGTCGCCGACTTTGGTGCCAGCGAAGCCAGAAGCCCGAAGTCGGCCCCCAGCATCCAGGCCAGCCCCAGCGCCGAGACCACGGCGGTCAGCGAGCCTGCCAGCAGCGCCAGCGCCATGGGCAGCGCCGCCTTGCGCACGCGGCGCAGGTTGGCATGCAGCGGCAGCGCCAGCGAGACCGTCGCCGGGCCGAGCATGAAGTGGACGAACTGCGCGCCCTCGAAATAGGTCTCATAGGGCGTGCCCGTCGCCAGCAGCAGCGCCCCCAGTGCGATCACCGACAGCAGCACCGGGTTGAACCAGGGCTTGCCATGCGAAAGACGGAAGATGCGGTCGCCGATCCAATAGGCGACCAGCGTGGCGGTGAGCCAGAGAAGCGGCCCGCTCTCGAGATAGGACCAGATCAGCAGCGGGTCGGTCATGCCTCCTCCTCCTCCTCGTCGACGTTGCCGGTGCGCCGCGCCACGTGCTCGAAGGTCAGCGCCCCGACGCAGATCGCCAGAAGCGTCGAGCCGATCAGCGACACGCCGATCGCCAGCGCGTGGGCCGAGAGCTCGGACAGGCGCGCCACTGCCCCCACGCCCACCGGCACGAAGAGCAGCGAGAGGTTCTGCAGCAGGAAGCTCGCCACCGGCCGGGTGAGCGCGAGGAGCCGCTCCGACAGCGCCATGCCAACGACCAGCGCCACCATGGCAAGCACCGGGCCAGGCAGCGGCAGGCCGAAGATGCGCGAGATCACCTCGCCGCAGAGCTGGAAGAGCAGAAGGACGATGATACCGGAGACGATGGCGGGCATGGGCGGACCTCTTTGCGGTGGAGCTTTCCGCAACCTGCGTCTGCCGCGAAGCCAAGTCGAGAGGCCGCGGTCGACGCGCGCCCGAAACCCGCGCGCCTTACATGCTTCGCCCCCGGCACCCCCAGCATCCCGCCTCGGAGAGCGGCGCCCTGCCTTTATGGTTTCCAGACCCGAAATCCCAAGGACGTCCACCCAGCGGATGGGGGCTGAGACCCCCTCTTCCAGTTCCAGCGCGCCCATGGGGCGCGGTGGCAGAGATCACAACCCGGGCGGCATAAAACGAAAAAGGCCACCCGCGACGGGTGGCCTTTTCTCTTGTCCGGCCGTCGGAGCGCGCTCCGGAAAGACCGTGGTGCCGCTGAAGGGACTCGAACCCCCGACCCCATCATTACGAATTATCGACACTTAGATTTGCGCGACTTTGTCAGGCCATGTTCGAGCTTGCGTGAGATGGGTAACATATTGATCTGTATAGCGTATTGTTCACTGTGCGGGATGGATCGAGTTTGCGGCGATATGCGCCGGCTTGTTCCGATCTGGTTCCGCCATGGTTCCGCGGATCGCAACCACAGGAGAACAAATATGCCCAAGATCACCAAAACTGCCATCGACGCGATGTCACCGGACGCCTCTCGCGACACCTACCTTTGGGACAGTGCGCTGGCCGGATTCGGGGTCCGGATGATGCCCACTGGCAGGGCCAGTTTCATTCTCAAGTATCGCACCCGTAGCGGAGCAGCTCGCAAGATGGTTATCGCCCGCGTCGGCACGATCACTCCCGACGAAGCTCGTAAGGAGGCCATCAAGTCTCTGGCGGAAGTTGCCAAGGGTGGAGACCCGTCCAGCGATCGTAAGGCCGCGCGCAAAAACATGAAGCTGGCCGAGCTGGCAGACCTGTATGTTGCCGACATGAAGGACGGCTGGAAGGAAAACACCTATCTCGCCAACACCAGCCAGATTGAGACCCATATCAAGCCCCTCCTGGGGCAGCGTGACGCTGTCTCGATCAACTACTCCGATGTCACAAAGATGCAGGCTGACATCGCTGCTGGAAAGACTGCCAAGAAACGCAAGGGGCGCGGCGGCGTGACGACCGGAGGCAAGGGCGTGGCTAGCCGCGCTGTCGTTATCTTGGGCGCAGTTCTCAACCATGGTATTCGCCACGATATCCTAACCCGCAATGTCGCTGATGGCGTGAAGAGGGAAGCCGCCCGCAAGCGAACCCGGTTCCTCTCTTTCGACGAATTGAGGACCTTGGGCCGCATCTTTGACGACAGTCCCGCGGAACCCACATCTGGTCTCAATGCAATCCGCTTTCTGCTGCTGACCGGTTTTCGCCGCAACGAAGGCCTCACGCTCAAGGGGCAGTATTGCATGCCCGAGAAAGGTACCATTTCTCTTCGCGACACCAAGACTGGGGCGCAAGTGCGCGCTGTCGGGAAGGTCGCCTTCGAAGGTCTGTTGGTTGACAAGGAGGACTGGGTGTTCCCCGCAGAGCGTGGCAAGGGACACTTTGTCGGGCTTCCGAAATGCTTGGATCGCATTTGCACGGAGGCGGGCATTCAGGGTGTCTCAGCACACACCCTGCGGCATACCTTCGCTTCGGTCGCGGCAACCCTCGGATACTCCGAGCTGACCATCGCTGGCCTTCTTGGGCATGCGGCGGGGAGTGTCACCGCAGGTTACGCGCATGTGGCCGATGCCGCTCTCGTCTCTGCCGCGAACCACGTATCGGATGTCATCGCACGCGCCCTAGCGGGAGATGATATCGAAGGCGAGCTCTTCCCTGCCTGAGCGCCTAAAGCCCTCACCCATGCCGGGATACACGCATTCCGCGGGGAACAGGGGGAACAAGGGGAGCAGCATTGATATTTAAAGAATAATCCCTGTTCCCCACATCAAGTCGACTTGGGGAACAGGGGGAACAGCTAGGCATGGTTGTGCGGCGCGATTCGCATGTTGATACAGCTTTTGCACTGGCCCCGCCGAACACCAGATGTAGCAATGAATCTGCTAAGAGTCCGCAGATATAGAAAAATTTATCTTGACTCGCGCTTTGACCTGTGACTCCACGAATGCTACTCTGAGTGCAGCAAAGAATCATCCAGCGCCCAGATGGAGAAGTAAAATGTCAACCCTCGAAACAGACCTGAAGCAACTTGGAGTAGACCTTGCTTCGCGTGAGGAAGATGTTTTCCCTGCATTTGGCGTGCATGCCGCGCAAGCGCAGACATTTCTTGCCTTTTCCGCCTATGGTGAATTTACTCCCATAAAGGTTGGATCTGGAACAAGAATTGCAAATGCCGACTTGGAACGAAATAAACGATGAGATCGAGCATCTAGGAACTCCGGATGCATGCGACCAAGTTCGCAAGAGATACCTTCAGGAACTCGAGGCGCTGACGGGTCGAACCGTCATTGCCTATTACTCCGGCTTCCTACAGAAGCGGCAGGCAAGCGGTCTAGCCCATCCGGAAGCGTCGATCACAGACTTGGACATGAACGGCCTGATGGCCGTTGTTCACAACATTGATCGAACTCGCGGCCTCGATCTGATTATCCACACCCCCGGCGGCGGCATTGAAGCCACACGCGCAATGGTCGAGTACATCTACGCAATGTTCCCCGACCGCAACCTTCGGGCAATTATCCCCCATATGGCCATGTCGGCCGGAACGATGATCGCGTGCGGCGCCAAGACAATCGTCATGGGAAAGCACTCGTGCCTGGGTCCGACCGACCCTCACATCAAGGGCGCTCCGGCCATGGGCATCATGGCAGAAGTAGAAGATGCTGTTGAGCAAATCCGGAAGGACCCGCTCAAGCAAGTCGTCTATCAGCAGGTATTCGCAAAGTATCCTCCAGCCTTTATCGGGGACTGCGAGCGCGCCGTGGTCATCAGTAGGAGCATGGTCGCCGAATGGCTGCGGGAAAATATGCTGAAAGGTCAGATTGATGCTGTCGCTCGCGCGGACGCAATCGTCCAACATCTGACCGACTACAAAGGCGTCTCGTCCCACAGCCACCACTTCCTGATGTCGGACTGCAAAGCTATGGGATTGAACATCGAGGTGCTCGAGGCTGACCAAGCCCTTCAAGAAGCTGTCCTCACCGTTCACCACTCCTTTGTAGCGACCTTCACACGAACCAACGTCATCAAGATCATGCAGAATGCGCACCACGGAATATGGACCATCGACGTGTAGCGAAGTTCTTCAAGGGTTACCCTGTCCTGCTTGGACTTGATGGTGGCACCGGCCACGTTGGCACAAGATCGCGGGCGTCTGAATGATGGAATCAACCCACTAGGATCGGTTTTACTCACCCCGATAATATGGGATGAACACCTGAAGTGGGGTTTATCGTGCTTCGCTGGGGAAGCTCGGATCGCGAATTGGTAAAGCCGGACCGCAGTTCGAAGGGTCTACCTTCCAACGCCTAGAGCTGAAAAGACGACGGCCAGCACCACCATGGCAACGAGAGCGATGATGGCCATGGCCTTCATGCTTTCCTGGTCATCCTTGTCGACCACCATCGACGCGCCACACTTCGGGCACGGCTTGCTCATGTTCTTGAACTGGCGCTGCGACTTCCAATCACAACTGGAGCAGCGGCCGCGAACAATGGTCTTGTTGATGGACATATAGATCACCGGGAATCGACTTGAGAACAGCGCAAGTCTACAAGTTTCGGCTCAACCTGCATCACGGACCTGGCGGGCTTCATGGATTTCGTCGCGGCGAATTCCGAGGTCTGCGGCGGTGACCCTATTGTTGTCACCTTCAACGATTGACGGGTTGCCCGTAGCCACAAGGCGTAACGATGGGCGTGACGCCCAAACCCACAAGATATGGTGTCCATCCATCCCCATACCTGCCCAGCAGTCAGGTTTTGCTAGCCGAAATTTCGCAAGGTCTCCTAAAGATTGAGGATCCGCTCGATACTTTGGAGCCAAGGGTGTCGGTTGAAGCGACACCCGACGCCATCCGTCGGATGAAGAGTTCGGTGCAGTGTACCCACATCTTAGGGGAGGAACGTTTCATTCCCCCCTCCAAAGCAGGGGACCCTAGAACAGGGCTCCTAGAGGGTCGTATTTCCCGACACCCCCTGCGACCAGCGCGTGGAAGCTCCCTGGGGTGAGGCGGCTCGATGTCGGCCCTTCCGCCGAGCAGCTGCTCGAGCAGTACCGCCTCTGATGCTTCTGCGGCTGGAACGTCTTCCCGCAATGCTCGCGGGCCCGCGGCCGATCCCGGCGCTTCGACGTGTTGTAGGCTGACGTACACCTCTGACTGCAGTACAGCACCCCGCGCCGGGTTGACCGAAGGATGGGGTCTCCGCAGTTGATGCACGTCCTGCCCTTCGCCTGTTCCTCCCGCGCCTGGTGATCGAGCCCTTTGTGGGCCGCGCGGGCGCATTCGATGCTGCTATGTTTCTGATCAGGGGGCGCACTGTCCGGCAGAGGCTCTTTGCACTGCCGGCAGCGAAGGGTGTCAGGTCCGGCCCGGACTCCGGTTATATGGTGCCTCGGTGAAGCCGAGCGCACAATCTTTTTGCAACAATTCGCGAAAGCATTTTGGCATGCGTCGCGTTCAGATTGAAGGTCTCTCGCTTTCTGAAGCAGCGTCGTGCCGCTGACTATAGAATCAGAGGGACAGAATGAAGAAAGTTGTTTTTGCAGGTCTCCTTGCGTTGGTTACGGCAGGGTGTGCAGGAAGAGTAATCGAGACCACGGTGCCGTTCGACCCGAACGAAGTCTCATTCATTGATCAACGCGGCGCAGCTGATATCGAAGGACAGGCATTCTTCCGTCAGCAAGGCGGTGGCGTCGTAACTTGCGCCGGGGAGCAGGTCACTTTGATCCCCGCTGGCAAATATGCCACGGAACGGATGACCCAAATCTACGGAAGCGTGAGTGGCGGTCGCATTTCGGTGTTCCAGGGCGCGAGCCAGGAAAACCTACCTCCTCAATACATCTCGATGGTGCGGTCTTCGATGTGCGATGCTGAAGGCGATTTCAGCTTCGCCAACGTCGCCAACGGGGATTACTACGTCACCACGAAAGTCCTTTGGACGGTCGGGAATAGCTACATCCCAGAGGGCGGTGCTCTCGCTCGCCGCGTATCCATCCGCAACGGACAAGATGCGCGAGTGCTTCTCAACTAACGAAGAAAACAAGGGGGCCCTGTCCCAGGGCCCCACCAAGCCAAAAGACATCGAACCCGCAGTGCTCATACCGAGTTCGGCCGCTAGACCTAAGATAACGGCTTGATGCGCCTTGGCATCAACTCGCGGCGTAGTAAAGTTCTTCGAATCGGGACCTCGCGCAGGCTCGAGACGCGAGTGTAGAACGGAGTAGTGCGTGCATCTTTGTTTCGTCGACGAAAGCGGGACCCCGCCTTCCAAGCCCAATTCCAGATCGCCCTATTTCACCCTCGGCGCGATAATCATCGAAGCGACCGATTGGCGGGGCGTTGCAAATGATGTGCAAGGCTTCTGCACGTCGAACTCGATTTTGGGAGAACTGAAGTGGCGCTACTTTTCTCCGCACAATCGGGACAAAGACAATCCGATGCTTACGCGATCTCCCGAAGAACGGAAGGCGCTGAGCACGACGCTGGCAAACATCATCGCAAGCTCTCCGGTCACGGTCATCGCGACGGTAACGGACGTCGCCGCGGCATTCGATTATGGAACCGTGAGCAATCAACAAGAGCTTTACCACTTTGCCTACAAGCCCCTCTCTGAGCGCTTTCAGTATTATCTGCAGGACAAGAAGAGCTTGGGCGTCGTGATCGCCGACCATCGAGGGAGAGACAATGACAGGCTGTTCAGGGCGCACCATGACGGCCTGACGGGCGGAACGCGTTCGAGCACTATCTCGAAGTACAACCGCTTCATCGAGGGCCTCTTCTTGCAGGACTCCTGTCACTCCATCGGCATCCAGTTGGCGGATTTTGTCGCCGGCGCAATCCACCGTGCCTATTCTACGGAAGACGGACGTCTGGCGGCAGTCCTGAAGCCGAAAGTCCGCAAGAGGCCAGACGGCTCGATCAAAGGCCACGGCATCGTTCATCACCCGAAAGACAAATTCCGCCCGGGCCTGTGTAGATCACGTTGAAAGAAGGAGACGCCGGGCGGGGCCGGAGCCCCGACGCCATAGATGTCAGGCTCCCGTGCGTAACTCACATATAGCGTCGAAGACGACTCTTGCCAACCTCGTTCTCTTGACTCTCGAATATTTTCATGCAGGAGGGCGACTCATCTTGACACCAGAGGTGAACTTAAAATCGACATCTTGGATTGAGGCCTGATTTCGAGACAGCTCTTACGCAGCCGTGGCGACGCTGAACGTGGCCACCGCGCCACCAGCCGAACCAAAAGCCAGCACAAGTGAAGCTGGCGCATCAGCGCAGTCGCCTCGCTCTCCGCATTCTGCGTTGCGCGGACAGTTTCCGAATTATCAATCATCCCACTCACTGTCTACCGTCCAGCCACCTTGCTCCCAGTGCGGCGCAATACTGAAGCTCCACTCCTATCCGGTAAGTCGGGCACCGATAGCTCGTAGCTTTGCCAAGCGGATCGGCCTCTGGCCGTTCTTTTGCATTGCGCCTGCCGCACTCCATACCGGCTCGCCAGGGCCGTCATACACGATCTCGGCTTCTTCAGGCGACACCACCTTCAGCACCACGAGCCGATCACACGTCGCGTATAGCGACACGCTCTGGCCGCCGGTCATCTTGATCTGCACATCTCGACCATCGGCGTCCACGGCGTCATGTCCAGGGTGTGAACTAGGGTAGAGAGTGAGACCGAGAGCTTCGGCGGCAACCACCTCGCCGATCGATCCAACGAGATGGCCATCCGGCGTGAACTTGCGGCCGGGATAGGCGGCGGAGAGGGCCTCGACGGCGCGGTAGATGTCGGCGACCGGCGCAGGGAGTTTAACTCTCATCAGAACCAACGTCGGGCATCGCGATCGATTCCTGTTCTCGGTCACTTTGTAGTCCAATCGCGGGAACTGCCTTCAGATCGACCCCGGTGGGCCAATATGCGTTCAGTATGGTGGAAACGACCGGTGAGCCGAGTGATGCCGCAATTGCGACCCACAAGGCGAGGACAGCAAGTTTGTGGCTGCGCGCCGAAGCAGTCTCGACAGATCTTCGATGTTTGGCATCATTGAGTAAAGCGGTTGCCTCAAGCATTCCCTCCTCGGTTAGGTATGGGAATGCGCCATTCTCGTCGTGCTCTGACCACCATTCGGGTTTGGACCTCTTACTGGGAAACCGAACTTCTAGCAGACGAAGCTTCTCTATGATGACGCTGGTGTCGATGCTTTGAGTTTCCGTGTAGTTCCACGCCGCGGCAAAGTTATGCTCATCATAGGCGTTACGACGAAGATTTTGATATCCTTGATCATCGCCTTCTTGGCTAAGCTTGCGTGCCTCCTCCAGGGCGACCGCAAGTGTCACTTGAATTTCCTCCTGTTCCTCTCGACAGGCCTTGGCTGCCGCTTCGAGCTTCGTCAGAGTTTCGCTGGAGAGTTCTTTCATTTCTATCTCGTTAAGGTGCCAACTACGCCATCATAGCCCCAGCATGCGCAGACCGGTTTAGCGCATTCAATCCCAGAGGATGCCGCAAGAAGAAGGCAAACGATGAACGATTGGCGCGGCCGCCTCCGCCTCCCTTGGGCGCCTGGGCTGCGCTTTCCACAGCCTTGCCCCGCAGGGACACCTGTCGCCGGATGGTCGACCTGCTTCGGCTTGCCCATGACGAAGCCTGCGAGACCGAGCTCGCGGGGATGATCGCCAGCGTCCTTGACGAGGGCCTCTCGCCCGAGGCCCGGGCCATGAAGCCGAAGCTGGTACCGCGGCGGCGCGAACTGCCGGGAGACCACACCTGTCACCCTGACCGACCTCGCCAGCTTCGACGCCCTGCTGGAGGGCCGGGCATGACCGCGCCCGTGCCGCGCCCCGTCGACGTGCATGCGCTGCCCGCCATGCTCACTGCGCTGCGCCTCCCCAGCATCCGGCGGCACTTGCCCGCGCTGGCCGGGCGTGCCGATGCCGAGGGTTGGCCCGCGTCCCGCATTCTTGCTACCTTGGCGAGATCGCCGACCGTGACGCACGGCGCATCCCGCGCCACCTGCGCGAGTTCGGGCTGGCCGGGGGAAAGACGCTCGCAACCTTCGACTTCAAGGCCTTGGCAGGCGTCCCAAGGGCCCGCATCGAGGCGCTCGCCGCCGGGGGCTGGGTCGAAACCGGCGCCAACCTGATCGCCATCGGCAATTCCGGCGCCGGGAAGACGCATGTCCTCTGCGCGATCGGACATGCGTTGGTCGAAGCCGGGCGGCGGGTCCTCTACACCCGCACCACTGATATGGTGCAGCGCCTCCAGGCCGCCCGACGCGACCTCGCCCTCGAGGCTTCTCTGGCAAAGCTCGACAAGTTCGACCTGACCATTCTCGACGACATCACCTACGCGCAGAAGGATCGGGCCTAGAGCTCCGTGCTCTTCGAACTCATCGCCCGGCGCTACGAGACCAAGAGCCTCGCGACCGCCGCCAATCAGCCCTTCAGTGCCTGGGGCAGCGTCATTCCAGACCAGGCTGTCACCGTTGCCGCGATCGACAGGCTGGTCCACCTCGCGACCATCCTGGAGATGAATGGGGACAGCTAACCCCGGCGAGCTGCAGCCTCCCGACAATCACCCGTGGCTGTCGCTCCGCCGACAGTCTCCAGCGACAAGCTCGAGGAGGAAACCGCACAGTAACATCAACGAACAACGCAGCGGTCAAAACCGGCCAATTTGGTTGTCGGTAGCGGCCAAGGAGGTTGACGCTCTACACGGGGTCCTCGAGGAAGACGCGGTGCTCACGCAGGGCGTGATCAAGGCATGCTCTGGTCAGCTACGCAATGACAGCACAATTCCAAGCACACCGAGTACCACCGAAATAGCAGCAAGCCAGGCAGATACCCGCACCATAGGATCGCGGACGGTCAGGAACCAAGCCAAAGTTCTAAGCCAGCCGCACTTGGTCACCTCTAGTCGGTACACTGTATTGGCCGTCACGCCTAGAGCATCGCGAAGGTCTCTATCTAGCCTGATCCGGTCTGCCGGTTCCTTCGGCCCGAGGCCAAGCACTGCAGCGTGAATAAATGCTCCATCATCACAGCGCATTATCCTCACAATCTGGAAGCGCTTGGCCTTGTCTCGCCGCTTATGGTGAAGGGCCACTCGGCTCAGGCCAGAGTGTTTCAGGTGCATTTCATGAACCCGAAACTTATGGCAGCAATCTTCACGCATAATAAGCCCGCTCATTTTCGCGTCTGCTCCAGTGCCGCGCCCGGCCCGATCGCAACCCGACCGTCGTCAAGGGCATCGACCTGGTCAATCATCTTCTTCCCCGAGGGCTAGCAGCCGTCCATGCTTCGCCGCATAGGAATTCCAGACCGTGCGAGCCGCATCCACCGCGTGATCGCCTCCTTTTCGCCAAAGATGGCTGCGAAGTTCGGACCACTCAGAGATAGCCTCCATTCGCGGATCTGTGCGAGCATCGCTGATGAAGTCACCTGCCGGATCGTCCGTGACTTCTGCAATAGCCAAGTATTCAGCGAATGTTTGGCCGCTCTTTCGGCGCAGCCTCACCCCCGCCCCCCCGCCGTTCTCGGGGATGAACTCGACCCCCGCGGCTTCGAGGGCGGCAACCATGGCAGAAATCGCCTTTGCGGCAGGATATGGGCTTCCCGAACCTTCTGCGCGCTTCACAGTCATCGATGAGACCCCAGCCACCTCGGCAAGAGCAGCTTGGGACATATTGCATAGGCCTCGGGCGGCTCTCAGCTGAGCGGCCAGCACAATTTTCTCATGTTCCAATTTAGAACATTCCTTATGTTCTCTTTTGGAACATTACCATCACCCGGGAGACCCCACAATGCCACGCAACCGCGTTTTGGCAGCCGATACCGGCTTGCCTGCCGAAACCCTTCTCGAAATCTACGACTGCCTGATCCTGGCGCTCGATGCCACGGACGGCAACCAGCCCAAGCGCTGGCAGATGCCCGAGGCGCGCAGCTACCTGCGCAGCGCCCTGCGCGATACCCGCCGCCTTCTTGGCGAGGTGAGCGCATGAGCAGCACTCGCCTCGGCGATGATCGGGGGCTGCACCTGCCCGGCGCCCCGCTCGTCCTCGATGCCCGCAGCGTCATTGTGGTGCCCACTGAGCGGGCCTCGACTGAGCTAGCGCCACTGTTCCCCACCGATGACCTACCGCTCTTAACGGGAAGACTGGTGATCGGAACGATGAAAAAGCGCCGCGCACCACACCATGCCGAATTGAACCGAGCCCGGCTCAAGCTGGCTCGACTTTGCGTCGATCGCGCACTTACCGCTTCTAGGGAGTTCGAAGTATGAACGATACCACGCTTTCCAGTGATGCCATGCTGAACATGCGTCAGTGCATCGCCCTTGTTTCCATGAGCGCTTCGGCCCTTCGCCAGATCGGCAGTGATCAGCGCAGCCAGGCCAAGGCTCTTATCGACCTCCGCGAGATCATGAACCTTGCAGCCACCTTAGGAGAACAAGTGCTGGACGAAGCCGATCTAGCTAAGTCGGGTGAGAGGAGGTGCGGCGCTCAGGATTAGCGACGTACAGGACAGCCCCGGGGAGGCCCGGGTTGCGAGGGGCCGCCGCGGTTCAACGGCCTGACCAAGTTCAACGATGCGGTGAGGACATCCGTCTTGATCGACAATTGTGAGTAAAACGCAAAATGACTTGCGCTATTGGTTATTCTGAGTAAAACTCACAATGGACGAGCAAGGTAAGAAATATGGCGAAGCTACCGGCGATCATCGATCTAATCTCCAAGCACGACACCAGGTCGGTGGCGACAATCAGCAACTACGCACGCGTGCTACGCGATCACGGTCTGTTGCCGAAGGGTAAGCGTGGTCGTGGAGCGCCAGATATCCACCCGCTCGAGGTCGCCGATCTGGTTTTGGGGTTGGCAGGCGCTTTCGACGCGGTGAACGCACCTCATGCGACTAGGGTGCTACGCGCCGCCAAGCTAGCGCATATCCGCAGACATAATGGCGACGTTGAAGACGCCATGTCCGAACTTCGCCACTGGACAATCGCTGAGAGCTGCGAGGACTTCGGATTTCTTCTAGCAAGCATCCTGACCGATGAACCTCGGCGCAATGACTCTTCGCCAGACATCCCCGGCGTCATGAATATGCACGTGACGATCCACGAAGTCGAACCGGGCAAGGCATACGGCAGCGCTGAAGTCTACCTCGACAACGGAGAACACAGCTTCTTCCTTCATTTTCAGACACACTCCACTGAAGAGGAATTCCGTCAGCTGATCGCTGAACTAGGAAGCGATGGCTTCGCATCCAAGGCATGGTCCAGGTCAACCAGCATCAACATCGACTTCTTCTATGACGCCAGTCGATGCCTTCTCGGCATCTCAGACGCCGACCAGGAACCCGAAATCGATCCTGCGCCAGATTGACGGACACCGCGGGCATTTGCGCGAATATGTGGATAACCTCACCTCGCCGCTTCGCGCTCTCCCGCTGATCGGCGATAATGCGAGGCTGTTGATTTCCACCCAGAACTGATGGGGTGGATACCCCCTCCCGACGGCATCGCAATGTGCCAAGGTGATGTGGGTCACATCACA
>NZ_JAAGOV010000119.1:0-2386 GCF_010500785.1 Salipiger sp. PrR003 | reverse complement strand
TGTCTTCAGTTTCCAGAGCTGCGTAGAAGTTGGCTTCTGCCTCGGCTGGCGGGATGTTTCCGATGGGCTCGAGAAGTCGGCGGTTGTTGAACCAGTCCACCCATTCCAGCGTGGCATATTCGACGGCCTCGAAGCTGCGCCAGGGGCCGCGGCGGTGGATGACTTCAGCCTTGTAGAGGCCATTGATGGTTTCGGCCAACGCATTGTCGTAGCTGTCGCCGACGCTCCCCACGGATGGTTCGATGCCGGCCTCGCCCAGCCTTTCGGTGTAGCGAATGGACAGGTATTGCGATCCGCGGTCGCTGTGATGGACCAGACCCATTGCCTTCGTCGGTCGCCGATCATGGACCGCTTGCTCGAGGGCATCCAACACGAACCCTGTCTGCGCCGAGGTGCTGGCGCGCCAGCCGACGATCTTGCGCGCGTAGGCGTCGATGACAAAGGCGACATAGACGAAGCCCTTCCAGGTGGCGACGTAGGTGAAGTCGCTCACCCAGAGCATGTTGGGTGCCGGAACGCGGAACTCACGGTTCACCTTGTCCAACGGACACGGGGTCTTCTTGTCCGGGAACGTCGTCCGATGTGGCTTGCCGCGGATAATGCCTTGAATATCCATGTCCTTCATAAGCCTTGCCACAGTGCAGCGAGCGACATCGAACCCTTCCCGGACAAGCTGGCGCCATACCTTGCGGACGCCGTAGACTTGATAGTTCTCCTCCCAGACGCGTTCGATCTCAGGTCGCAGGGTGGCATCACGACGGGCGCGGTCAGACTGCCGCGCCGGGTCAGCCCGCTTCGCCAAGTGATCGTAGTAGGTAGATGGGGCGATCGGCAGCACCGCGCAGATCGGCTCGACCCCATGCGCATCGCGATGCGCTTCAACGAAATCCACCATCACTTCGACCGGCGGTCGAGCTCCGCCATCGCAAAATAAGCCGACGCCTTACGCAGGATCTCGTTCGCTTGGCGCAGTTCTCGGTTATCCCGTTCGAGCGCCTTTATCTTCTCGGCCGTATCGCTGGGAGCTCCGGCCCGCTTGCCGCCGTCGACCTCGGCCTTCTTGACCCAGTCGTTCAGCGTGTTCGCCGAACACCCGATCTTCGCTGCGATCGATGTGATCGCCTGCCAGCGAGAGCCATGCTCGCCCTCGTTGCCGAGAACCATCCGCACCGCGCGCTCGCGGACTTCAGGGGAAAATTTGTTCGTGGTCTTGCTCATGGTGCTCCATCCTTGTGTGTTCAAGGTCGGGCATACTGGGAACGCAGGTGGGACCCCGTTCCATCCCGGGGAGGTAGATCCCGCTGAGTAGCAAGGGGCCCATTTGCGCCGTCGCCATTTGAACCTGAACAGTTGCAAGGGGCGCCCGTAGTGCCGACCCCGAATATCAAGGACAGGACAGTGACTTTGCCCCAAACCTACATCGGCGTCGATGTTGCGAAAGACTGGATCGACGTGTGTGACCCCGCCTCTTCCCGGCAGGAGAGGATACAAACCGACCGCCGATCGCTGCGTAGTTTTGCAGCGACAGTTGGCTCATCCATCGTAGTCCTCGAAGCATCCGTTGGCTACGAGCGACCCGTAATGTCGGCTCTCTTCGAAGCTGGGCGGCTCGCGACATGTGTGAACCCTCGGCAGGCCCGCGAGTTTGCCCGCGCAACCGGGCGCTTGGCCAAGAGTGACCGCGTCGATGCGCTGGTCCTGGCCGAGATGGGACGCGCTCTACAGCTGGCTCCGGCGAGCCCGCGTTCTGCCGAACGGCAGCGTTTGTCTGAACTTACCGGCCACCGGGCGGGCATCACCACCATGATCGTTGCGGAGAAAAACCGCTTGAGGACAGCGCAGGATCCATGGATTCGGCGTAACATCTCTCAGCACATCAAGACCCTGCAAGCCAGTCTCGCGAAAGCCGAGGCAGAGATGGAAGCCGTAATCCAAGAACAGTGCGATTTGCGCGAGCAAGCCGCGCGCCTACGCCAAGTCAACGGGATCGGGCCCGTCGTCTCAGCAACCTTGATCGCGCAGCTCCCTGAACTTGGTCAGCTTGACCGCCGAAGGATCGCGGCTCTCGCCGGACTCGCACCACATGCGAATGACTCCGGACATCGACGCGGCAAACGCAGCATATGGGGTGGACGCGGCACGATCAGGCGCACCCTCTATCTGGCAGCACTCACCGCCAGCAGGTTCGACCCGCGGTTCAGAGCCTTCAAGGAGCGCCTGCTTGCGGCTGGAAAGGCCAAAAAGCCCGTCATCGTCGCTTGCGCGCGCAAGCTCCTGACCGTTCTCAACGCAATGATCAAAACTGGAACGGCCTACCGAGACGCCATCGTTTGAAAGACAGTTGCTACTCAGGAGTTGGAGCCTCCGGCAAACCCGGGGCGGTTCA
>NZ_JAAGOV010000118.1:0-2560 GCF_010500785.1 Salipiger sp. PrR003 | reverse complement strand
GGTGAAGGATTTTCGATGCGGGCCGTGGTGCAACGGTGCCGCTTGACGAGTGGTCGGCCGGCGTTGGAAATCCTCCCAAGGTGGAAGCCGCGGTGGCCAGGTGCTGTCTATGGGGAAAGTGCGCTCAGGTTTCCAGCGCCGGTGCAGCGTGGCTGACGGCTCGAATGATATCGAACGTCGCAAAGGGCGCCCTGATCGGCCGAGTTGATGATGTGCGGTCGCGGGCGGCGCCTTTCGTCGGCGGTTCGCGGGCGTGGCACTACGTGAGGCATGGCTGAGCCGGTCCGGAACGGGCGGGAGATCCGGAGTTTTGATCGTGGCAGAGACTGGCGGTTTGTCATGCGGCCTGCTCCCATGGTGGGGCGCGCGACATCGGTTTCTGGCCGCGACGAAAGATTTCGGTGATGCGCATCGGGCCACCGCAGCATGGGCACGGCTCGCGCAAGGTGAGCGGGGCAGGCTCCGCTGGTTCCTGCGCTTCCAGTTCGGGCGCCCGCTGCCCGAGCAGGCCACGGATGCGGACGATGGTGGCCTTGCGGGTTGCACCGGCCAGAAGGCCGTAGTGCCGGATCCGGTGGAACCCGTCGGGCAGGACGTGCATCAGGAACCGGCGGATGAACTCGGATGTAGCGAGGCGCATGACCCTCGCGCGGTCGCCGGACTTGATGCGGTAGTCCTTCCATCGAAACGCGACAGTCTCGGCGTCGGCGCTGACCAGGCGGGAGTTGGAGATCGCGACGCGGTGGGTGTAGCGGCTCAGGTAGGCGAGCACTGCCTTGGGCCCGCCGAAGGGCGGTTTGGCGTAGACGACCCATTCGGATTTGCGGAACGGCGCGAGCCAGGCGGCAAAGGCATTCGTCTGTGTCAGTCCTTCGAGATCGCCATAGAAGGCCAGCTCGCCAGCGGCATGAAGGGCCAGCAGCCCGTCGAGGAACAAGCGCCTGAACAGGCGCGACAGCACCCGCACATGCAGAAAGAACCCTGGCTTGCAGGCGACCCATCGGGTGCCATCAGGCGAGAGCCCTCCGCCCGGCACAATCATGTGGATGTGGGGATGGTGGGTCAGCGCCGATCCCCAGGTGTGCAGCACGCTGGTCATGCCGATCCGGGCGCCGAGCCGCTTGGGGTCGGCTGCGATGGTCGTGACCGTCTCGGCGGACGCCCGGAATAGCAGGCCATAAATGGCCTTCTTGTTCCACAAGGCGATCTGCGCGATCTCGGCTGGCAGGGTGAAGACGACGTGGAAATACTCCACGGGCAGAAGGTCCTCGGCGCGCGCCGCCATCCAGTCGCGCGCCGCCGGCCCCTGGCACTTCGGACAGTGCCGGTTCTTGCAGGAATTGTAGGCGATGTGGTGGTGGCCGCACTTGGCGCAGCCCGCTACATGCCCGCCGAGCGCCTCGGTCCGGCAGGCTTCGATGGCTGACATCACCTTGAACTGCGAGAGGCTGACGTGCCCGACATTGGCCTGCCGCCACCCAGGACCATGGGAACGAAAGATGTCAGCGATCTCCAGCGTCGGCCGGGGCACCCCGGCGCCCGGTCACTCCAGACTTCGCTTCACGGCGTGATCCTGCAGCTTGGCCAGCATCTCGTAGGGGCTGACCGTGTCGCGGATCGTCTTGGTGGCGACATGCGTGTATTGCGCCGTCGTCGTCAGCTTGGCATGGCCGAGCAGAACCTGGATCACCCGGACATCCGTGTTGGCCTCCAGCAGATGGGTCGCAAAGCTGTGCCTCAGGGTGTGCAGGGTGGCCGCCTTTTTGACCCCGGCCATGGTCTTGGCCGACGTGAACGCGCGGTTCAGTTGGCGCGGTGAGATCGGGTTGATCTTGGGCTTGCCCGGGAACAACCAGCCCTCGGGGCGCGCTTCGCGCCAGTAGTCGCGCAGGAGTTCGAGCAAGCCGGGGGACAGCATCACCTTGCGATCCTTCCGCCCCTTGCCCTGCTCGACATGGATCAGCATGCGGTCGCTGTCGATGTCCCCGATCTTGAGATTGCAGACCTCGGCCGCCCTGAGCCCGGCACCGTAGGAGATGCTGAGCGCCGCGCGATACTTCAGGCCGGGCCCAGGCGCCGCCATCAGAATGTCGGACACCTCCTCGACGCTGAACACCACCGGCAGCTTCCGTGGCTGCGTGCGGAACTGCATGTAGCGCTTCATGTCCTCGCGCCCGCAAGTCATGCCGAAGAAGAACCGAAGCGCCACGATCCGCACGTTGAACGTGCTGGCCGTGACCCCGTTGTCGGTCATGTGCAGTTGGTAGGCGCGCAACTCCTCCGGCGTGGCGGTGTCCGGCGAATGCCCAAGGAACTGGGAGAAATCCTTGATTGCCCGGATGTGGGACTTCTGCGCCTTCTCGCCCAACCCGCGGATGCGCATGTCTTCGATCATTCGCGCCCGCAGCGGCGAAATCCTCTCCTCGGTCATGGGAACCTCCTGTCTGTCGATTGAGAGGCCTCAATCGTCAGGCAGTTGCCCACATTCCCAAATGCACAGGGTGGCGATCAGTCCCACACCCCAGCCACACGCGCCATTGCCGCGCGAGCGGCTTCGTCC
>NZ_JAAGOV010000117.1:0-2571 GCF_010500785.1 Salipiger sp. PrR003 | reverse complement strand
GTCGGAGGTTTTTCGATGTGGGCCGCGGGGTGATGGCGGTATTCTGCGCGATGGCGGCCCACGTTGGAAAACCTGACAAGGAGGAAGCCGCGGGGGTCTGGCGGTGCCTTATGGGGAAAGCGGCACGGCGTCGGTGGCGGGTTGGGCCGAGCGCCGGGTCTCGATCTGGTTTCGGACAGCTTTCCTGCGTTCCATAGGGGGTACCCGTAGTCGGCAGAGGGTGTGCAGCGACGCTGCGGTGGCACCGTTTCGGCCTTGGAGAACGACCGGGGCACGGCGTCCCTGTGTCCGGAACGAGGTAGCGTTCCGGATCGGGGTCGGCGGTATGGCTGGCGCTGGCATCATGCAGCGGCCTTTCGAGGCGGAGCGCGGGTCACGGGGCGTTCGCCACGCCGGAAGATCTCGACGATCCGCATTGCCCCGCCGCACTCGGGGCACGGTTCCCTGAGTGTGAGTGGTGGGGCGGGATTGGTGTCCGTCGCTTCGGTCGCAACAGGCGCCTCGGCGCCGAGCAGACGGCGGATCGCCTCGACATTGCGTTTGCAGACGCCACTGGCGAGGAAGCCGTAGTGCCGGATGCGATGGAAGCCGTCCGGCAGGACGTGGATCAGGAACCGGCGGATGAACTCGTCGGTCGAGAGGCGCATGACCTTCATCCGATCTCCGCGTTTGATCCTGTAATCCTTCCAGTGGAACGCGACAATCTCGGCATTGGCACTGACAAGGCGGTGGTTGGATATCGCAACGCGGTGGGTGTAGCGGCCGAGATAGGCCAGGACGGCCTCGGGCCCGCCGAACGGGGGCTTGGCGTAGACCACCCATTCGGCCTTGCGCAGCGGTGCAAGCGAGGCGGCGAATGCGGCAGGGTCCGCGAGGTGTGCGAGGTCGCCGAAGAAAGACAGCTTGCCGGCCCGGTGCAGTGCCGAGAGCCCGTCCAAGAAAAGGCGCCGGAACAGCCGCGAAAGGACCCTGACGGGCAGAAAGAATCCCCTGCGGCAGGATATCCATCGGGTGCCGTCGGGCGACAAGCCGCCGCCCGGCACGATCATATGGACATGTGGATGGTGAGTGAGCGCCGAGCCCCAGGTGTGGAGCACGCTGGTCATGCCGACCCGGACGCCGAGACGGCGCGGATCGGCAGCGATGGTCGCGACTGTCTCGGCCGAGGCGCGGAACAGCAGCCCGTAGACCGCCCGCTTGTTCCAGTAGGCGATCCGCGCGATCTCCGCCGGCAGGCTGAAGACGACGTGGAAATACTCCACGGATAGCAAGTCCTCGGCGCGCGCAGCGATCCAGTCCCGCGCCGCCGGGGCCTGGCACTTCGGGCAATGACGGTTCTTGCAGGAATTGTAGGCGACGTGCTGATGCCCGCACTGAGTGCAGGCCGCCACGTGTCCGCCGAGCGCCTCGGTTCGGCAAGCTTCGATGGCCGACATCACCTTGAGCTGGGTCAGGCTGACATGCCCTTTGTTGGCCCGCCGCCACGCAGGCCCATGGTCACGGAAGATGTCGGCGAGCTCAAGCGTCGGCCGGGACATCCCCGGCGCGATCTACTCCGGTCCCGGCGTTGGGCGCGCGCTCTGTCCGGCGATCCCGGCCAGCGCCTCGAAGGGGCTGACGATGTCGCGGATCGTTCTGGTCGCGACATGGGCGTATCGCTGGGTCGTGGTCACCTTGGCGTGGCCCAGAAGGACCTGGATCACCCGGACATCCGTGTTCGCTTCGAGCAGATGCGTGGCGAAGCTGTGGCGCAGGGTGTGCAGCGTGGAGGGTCCGGTGATGCCCGCGAGCTGCTTGGCGGTCAGGAAGGCCCGGCTGAGCTGGCGTGGCGAGATCGGGTTGATCTTCGGCTTGCCTGGGAACAGCCAGCCGGCGGGACGGGCCTCGCACCAGTAGGCCCGGAGAAGCTCGAGGAGGCCGGGCGACAGCATCACCTGGCGATCCTTACGCCCCTTGCCTTGCTCGACATGGATCAGCATCCGGGCGCTGTCGATGTCGCTGACCTTGAGATTGCAGACCTCCGAAGCCCTGAGGCCGGCCCCGTACGAGATGCTGAGCGCCGCGCGATACTTGAGCCCCGGTCCCGGCGCCGCCGCCAGAATCTCGGAGATGTCCTCCAAGCTCAGAACGACGGGCAGCCTGCGCGGCTGACGGCGGAACTGCATGTGCTCGTGCATCTCCGCCTTCTTGCAGGTCGTGCCGAAGAGAAACCGTAACGCCATGATGCGAGCGTTGAAGGTGGACGGCGTGACGCCGGTCTCTGTCATATGGAGCTGGTAGGCACGAAGATCGTCCGGTGTGGCGGTATCGGGCGATCTGCCGAGAAACGCGGCGAAGTTCTTGACCGCCCGGATGTGGGCCTTCTGGGCTTTGTCGCCCATCCCGCGGATGTTCATGTCTTCGATCATCCGCTTGCGCAGCGGTGAAATCCTCTCCTCCATGGGAGCCTCCGATCTGACGTTTGAGAAGGTCTCAATCATCAGCCCGAAGAACGTGATCGGAAAAGCGCGGAGTGCGGTTCATTCTCGAACGGTCGGACCGGGCACCCTGCCGCGAGAGCGGCTTAGTCCA
>NZ_JAAGOV010000116.1:0-2611 GCF_010500785.1 Salipiger sp. PrR003 | reverse complement strand
TCGATCGGAATCATCAGTCGATTCGCAGAAAAGAAAAAATGGGCGAACTGTGTTCACCCATTTTCTTTGAATTCAAAGCGTTAGCATCCAGTGCCGCCGCCCGTCCCTAGGTTTTTCATAGGTCACCTATAAGAAAGCGCTGTAGAGTTCCTCACTAAGTAGTGTGAGCTTAGAGGCTTTCAAGGGTCATAGCAACGGCAAGATTGGACCATCTATCGGGTCTTTCCGCTTATTTTCCTTGCACTTCAGGATAATGAATCTCGCCCGGAGGCGTTTCCTCACGAGCCGGAATTTTGTTCCACCAGATGAAGATACCATGTTTTGGCAGCAGCGGACTATCAATCTCAGCGATTTTACATGCATTTTTTGTGCCAGCTTGCCGATTCATCTCTCTGTCAAATTTCTCCGACGGGTGAACTGGCTCCCAAAAGAGATTCATCATCTCAGCATTGTAATGCACGCGCAATTCCGTGCATAGGCTGATCGCGTTCGTCTGGAAAAGATCATTGTCATTGACTCTCTTATATTGAGAAAAGTTTACTCTTATCCTCTTCTCTTCACCCGGCCTCAGCGTTACATTCTTTGAAAATTTCTGTTGACCAACGTTATCCTCATCGGCGTCATCAATGTCCTGAAACTCGGCCTCTTCAATCTCCTCACTCCCAATGATTAAGCTCTTTAGTCCGACGTCACCAACCTTAGGCTCATTCAAGCCAGAGACTTTCGAAGCATGAAACCTTACGGGATAGTCGACATCTTCGCTAGATATGTTTTTGATTCTGTAATCAAATTCGCAATTCATGGCAATCCAATCACCCTCAATAATTTCTGAGGTGAGGTCAAAAACGAGCAGTTGGGATGTCTTGATTACCTTCTGCTTAAAAACGTACTCCTCGACGAGATCAAAGACATCTCTCGGAAGGTCAACACTATACAGGTACTTAAATACGTTCTCACTTATTGTTACGGCCTGCTTGTTTGCATGATCACTTAACTCCCTGCGAGCCTCCCTCTCTACGGTCATACCCACGACCCAAGCAATAATGAATGCAAACCCCACCTCAATCGGTATTCCAATGCCAAGCTTTTGAGCTAAGCTTTCAGGTTTGAATTCAAGCAGCAGAAAGAACCCAAAGGATACAAATACCAGACCGCATATCAGCGTCCAATGCTCTTTGAGAAGCATCTTTATGTGACTCTCTTCTCTACCTCTAGCCGCCTCCCCAGTTGTCACAGGCTCTACTGAAGGCCGAGAGCCTTCTTGTTCCATCGCATCGTTCTTCATCGCACATCTCCAGTAATCTTCGCGCTAAGAGAGAGGTAAGCATGTATCTCAATGATCTAGCAATATAGCTCTGCTACCGATTCGGCTGAGCCTACAAAGTGCCACGAAAACGAACAGTGATTTTTGAGCCTATCCGAAAAATGCATCCATTAGTTCGCCTCGCAGACTGTGTCGTTCACCATGCGGGCATAGAGAGTCCCAAGACACTGCAGGATTCACATTGAACTCCGCGACGCTTGGTAGTCCCTACATCTGGAGATCGCTAGGGCGGTCTACGAATGTGCGAAAGCGCAACGTCCTTGAGGACACTCTTCTCAAGTACCGAAAAAGTCGTCAAAATTCATGCGTTGAGAACGCGTGGCATCTCTCTCCCTTTCAGAGGTCCGGCGCTGGTGAGAACAAGTGTCATGCCTGCTCAATGTTGAAAAAAGCGTCGAGGCGGCGATCATACCCTTCCTGCGAGCTGAGGATTTCGGAAATATCTAGACTCGTTTGCGGGCCGAAGTCCTCCGGGTCCTTGGCCCGATCAGCAGCTTGCTCGGCGACAACACTGCTAAGGTCCGCGTCAATCACCTTAAGTTTTGTCTCGACGCCACATACCTCTACTAGCGCCGACTGCATTGACTTGTTCAAAAATTCACGGTGACCCTCATGTACCAGAAAGCTGTCGTGTACGGGCAAGATAGGAATGCCGCTTTCAATGAAATCCAACATCACGCGTTCCGCGACATCGCTGTCGGTTCGCTGTAGACGTTTTCCTGCACCAGTATAAAATTTATTCTCGATTGGTCCGTGAGCGGAGCGAACTGCGTTAGAAACGCTGGGCCACGACATATTGAACTTGCCCGGTTCGATACCTTTGGGAGCCTGTCGCAGGGGCCTTTCTGCGTTCAGCATTGCATTGAAGGTGGCCTTGACCATACTGCGGAGTTCGGCTCCTCCCTTCGTCTCAGTCACTTCATCAAAAATCCCACGATAACAGTCGACCGGAGGTGTTGCGCCAGCTTCAGCGTAGAGGATCACGGGATGGAGGTTCGAATAGTCGATTTCGACCATCCGCTTGCCGTTCACGGCCAAGTGCCTCCGGTACGCTTTCGGCACGCTTTGCCACCAGCCACCATAGAAGCGACCACCGGTCGTAAGCTCCCGATCATTGAAGACACGGTAGAGGTTCCTTCGGTGCATCCCGAGAGGCTTACCTCCTGCCGGGTCGTCCGAGAGACGCTCTTGTAGCGCAGCTAAATCCGCATCGGGGATGAGCAGGTCGTACCAGCGTGTCGCAAGCACCCGATTGATACGGGCGAGGTTCTGCGTCATTCGCCGAAC
>NZ_JAAGOV010000115.1:0-2637 GCF_010500785.1 Salipiger sp. PrR003 | reverse complement strand
TATAGCGCGACAATCAGGGAGAGACGGCAGCGACAATCAAGATGAGATTCTATGTCGCGACATCGGTGACGGTATCACCTTGATTGCCGCTGGCAAGGTTTTCGTCGGCGGGTGATTGTCGCTCCGCGTCAATCAGGCCAGTGCTTTTGATTGTCGCGTATGATGCTGGGCGTCCGCGCCTGCGTTTGGCTTCAAGCGCCGAACGCCGTCGATAGCTTTCCACGTTCATTTCGAAGATGGTCGCGTGGTGGACGAGCCGGTCCACAGCCGCGAGCGTCATCGCGGGATCGGGGAAGACCTTGTTCCATTCTCCGAAGGGCTGATTGGCCGTGATCATGATCGAGCGCCGCTCGTATCGGCCCGAGATGAGCTCGAACAGAACGCTTGTTTCCGCCTGGTCCTTGGTGACGTAGGCGAGGTCATCAAGGATGAGCAGGTCGTACTTGTCGAGCTTGGAGATGGCCGCCTCGAGCTGCAGCTCCCGGCGTGCGACCTGAAGCTTTTGGACGAGGTCGGTTGTCCTCGTGAACAGGACCCGCCAGCCGTTCTCGATCAAGGCAAGGCCAATGGCTGCCGCCAGATGGCTCTTTCCGCCGCCCGGCGGGCCGAACATGAGCACATTCGCGCCTTTCGCCAGCCAGCTGTCGCCGGCAGCCATCGCCATGACCTGAGCCTTCGAGATCATCGGCACGACATCGAAGTCAAAGCTGTCCAGCGTCTTGCCGGGCGGGATATGGGCTTCGGCCAGGTGGCGGGCAGTACGGCGGTGTGCTCGCTCGGCGAGTTCATGCTCTGCGATCGCGGCAAGGAACCTCGCTGCCGGCCAGCCTTCCTTGTCCGCCTGTTCGGCGAACTGGGGCCACAGGGTCTTTATGGTTGGCAGGCGCAGTTCGCCAAGCATGATGCCCAGACGTGCTTCGTCGGTGGAGTGGATCCGCTTCATGCGTATGCTCCCGTATCTGTGCCAGCCCCAAGAAGGTCTTCGTAGCTGTTGAGGGAGGTGGCGCGCACCGTGACCACCGGCAGGCTGGCGGGGTCTGGCGAGAACTTCCGCCGCAGGACCGCAAGGTCCGGCAGGTCGCCCACGTCCAGCAGAGCGGCAAGGTCTTCAGCCAGGGCCACTTCGCAGTTGCGCTCGTGGGCCAGGGCCAAAAGCTCGACGGTCGCCTTGCAGGCCTGCCGCTCAGGCAGCCGCGCCGTAAGGGCTTCGAAGGCGCGGCGGTACTCGCCTCGGGGGAAGAGTTTGTCACGATAGACGAGGTGCAGAAGGGCCATCGGCTTCTTGCGTAGGGAGTGGATGACATGGTGGTAGTTGACCACCTGGTCATGCTTGCCGTCCGGGTGGCCGCGGCCCCTGGGCAGGTTGAGCAGATGAGTGCCGCCGACGAACAGCTCCAGCCGCTCGTCATAGAGGCGCACGCGCAGGCGGTGCCCAATCAAGCGGGAGGGGACTGTGTAGAATACCTTGCGCAGGGTGAACCCGCCGGCGCTGGTCACGGTGACGATGACTTCCTCGTAGTCCGTGGTCCGGCGCTCGGGCAACTCCTGCAGATACGCGCGCTCAGCCTCGATGCGTTTGCCGCGGGCGGCATTGTGACGGCCGACGATCTCATCGATGAAGGCGCGGTAAGCGCCAAGGTCTTCGAAGTCGGCACTCCCGCGCATCAGCAGCGCGTCCCGGATCGCGTTCTTGAGATGGCCGTGAGCACTTTCTATGGAGCCGTTCTCATGCGCCACTCCCTTGTTGTTCCGCGTGGGGGTCATCCGGTAGTGCGCGCAGAGCCCGTCGTAGCGTTTGGTGAGATCGGTTCGGGCCTCGGCATCAAGATTGCGGAAGGCGGCCGACAGGCTGTCGCTGCGGTGGAAGGCCGGGGCTCCGCCCACGGACCACAGTGCGTTCTGCAAACCCTCCGCCAGTGCAACGAAGCTCTCACCACCCAAAATGACATGGGCGTGCTCGAAGCCAGACCATGGCAGGCGGAAGTGGTAGAGCAAATGCGGTAGAGGCTGGCCAAGGACCGTGACGCCCGCTGCTCCCATGTTGGTGAAGTCAGACAGCCCCATCCGACCGGGCTCATGGCTCTGCCGGAAGATAACTTCCTGTTCTTCGCCGTGCAGAGCCCGCCATGAACGGATCCGCCGCTCCAACGTGCGCCGGATGCCGGATGACAGCTCGGGGTGCCGGCGCAACAGCTCTTCAAAGATGGCGACAGGCCGGAGGCCCGGGGCAGTCCTCAACAGCGGAACCACTTCGCTGTCAAAGATCGCCTCGAGCGGATCGGGTCTGCGACGGCCGCGCGGCCCTTTCTTTTGAGAAGGCGGGGTGGGGTCTTCGGAAATGCGATAGCCCGTCGCGCGGCTCATGCCGGCTTTTGCGGCGGCGACATCAATCGGGTGGTCTCGTCTCAGCTTCATAAAAAGCCTCGCTTGATGATCGGTTACATGGCGCCCCGGCACAAAGGTGGTTCTCCATCATGAAAACCCCCAGCCTACCGGGTCGGCCGCGATCACAGACCGAAGAATTTGCGCAGCGGCGTGTGACCGGTGGAGGGCGGGCGTAGCCCGGCCGGAAGCGGTCACACGCCGCTGCGTCTCATCCTGATTGACGCGGAATCTCATCCTGTTTGTCGCGCCGCA
>NZ_JAAGOV010000114.1:0-2658 GCF_010500785.1 Salipiger sp. PrR003 | reverse complement strand
TGTGCAGCGACACCGCTGGTGAAACAGCGCGACATTGCAGGTGGTGATTTTGGGGGAAGCGGAAGCCGGGCGTAGCCCGGATGTAGCTTCCCCCAAAATCTCGCGCGGGTTTACCCCGTGCGGTTGGCGGTGACGGCGGTCAGGGTGGTCCGATCTTCGACGACCAAGAAGAGGATCGGATGCCCGGCCGTTTCATCACCGACCGACAACACGAGGATTACATGACCCTTCGACAGCATCACACGCAAAAGATTGCGGCAGCCAAAGCCGGCTTCAGTGTCAGCACCGGAGCCCGGATCGAACGTGACCCCCGCCCTCCATCTCAGAAACGACGTGAGCGCCGGCACGGAGGTGGCAAGCCCGACCCTTTGGCCGGCCTGTGGGATGAAGAGATCGTTCCGCTGATCGAAGCGACACCGGGCCTTCGGCCGATCGCGGTGCTCGAGGAGATGCAGTACCGTCATCCGGACCGGGACCTGAGCTCTGCGCGCCGCACCTTGGAGCGCCGGATGCGGCTTTGGCGCGCCGAACACGGGCCGGACAGGGAAGTGATCTTCCGCCAGTCACACCCGCCGGGACGGGAGGGCATGTCCGACTTCTTCGACGCGCGCGCGCTCGGCGTCACGATTGCCGGAGTGCCCTTGGCGCATCGGATCTATCACTTCACCCTGGTCCACTCGGGCTGGGAGCATGCCGAGGTGGTGCTTGGCGGCGAGAGCTACACCGCCTTGGCTGGCGGATTGCAGAACGCCCTATGGCTTCTCGGCGGCGCCCCGCGCGAACATCGGACGGACAGCTTGTCGGCCGCCTTCGCCAATCTCGATCGGGATGCCCGAGAGGACCTGCGCAGACGCTATGATGCGCTGTGTGCCGACTACGGCATGGAAGCGACCCGGAACAATCGCGGCATTGCACACGAAAACGGGTCTATCGAGAGCCGGCACGGACATCTCAAGACCCGCTTGGAGCAGGCCCTGCTGCTGCGTGGCAGTCATGACTTCGATGAGTTGGACGACTGGCGACACTTCGTTGCCCAGGTCGTCGCGCGCCACAATGCACGGCATCGGGACCGCCTGAGGGTCGAACGGCCACATCTGCAGCCTCTTCCGGCGCGCCGTAGCTGTGATTACGACGAGGCGCGCGTGAGGGTGACCTCGTCGGGCGGCTTCGTGTTCCGAAAGGTGTTCTACACCGTTCACTCTCGCCTGATCGGCTACGAGCTGAAGCTACGCATCTTCGATGATCGCCTGGAGCTGTTCCTCGGCGGCACACCCCTCGAGACCCTACCGCGCGGGCGCCCGCCTGCCGGCGGGCGTGGGGGTCATGGCTATGTCGTTAGCTACCATCACGTCATCCACAGCTTGCGGGCCAAGCCTCAGGCCATCGCCAATCTGACCTACCGCGACGCGCTCTTCCCTCGCACTGAATACCGCCGATGCTGGGACGCGCTGACGGCTTCCGGACCGCTGCGGCAAGCCTGCCGGATCATGGTCGGCCTGCTGTGGCTCGCCCATGATCAGACCTGCGAGGCGGAATTGGCCGCGGCCCTCTCGGCAATCCTTGCCCGAGGCGAACTTCCGGTCCTCGGGGACCTGCGCTCCCGCTTCACGCGGACCGAAGGCGATGGTGGGCCCGATGTCCCGGTCTGCATCCCCTCTGCCGGCAGCTACGACGACCTGATCCAAGGACAGGGAGCGGCCGCATGAGCATGACCGTGGAAACCGCAACACTGCCGACCTTACTGACGGCGCTCAGGCTGCCCACGGTTGCCCGCCTCTGGCCGGAGTTCTGCACCCGTGCCGACAAGGAGGGTTGGCCGGCCGAACGCTTGTTGGCGGCGCTGTGCGAGCTGGAGCTGAGCGAGCGGGAACAGCGCCGCATCCAACGTCATCTTGCCGCTGCAAGGCTGCCACAAGGGAAAACGCTCGACGCCTTCGACTTCCTGGCGGTCCCCACCTTGAGCCAGGCCCGCGTCAGAGCGCTGGTCGAAGGCGACAGCTGGCTGCAGGCAGGGCACAATTTGCTGGCCTTCGGCCCGCCCGGCTCGGGCAAGACGCACCTCGCGGGGGCCATCGGATACGAACTCATCCAACGAGGGTACCGTGTGCTTATGGCAAGGACGTCGGACCTGGTCCAACGCCTGCAAGTGGCGCGGCAGGACCTGGCGCTCACTCAGGAGATCGCGAAGCTCGACAAGTTCGACCTGCTCATCCTCGACGACCTGTCGTACGTGCGAAAGGATCAGGCCGAGACCAGTGCCCTCTTCGAGCTCATCTCCGCACGATACGAGCGGCGCTCTATCATGATCACGGCCAATCAGCCGTTCAGTGGTTGGGACGCCATCTTCCCCGACAGGGCGATGACCATCGCCGCCATCGACCGGCTCGTCCACCATGCGACAATCTTCGAAATGAACGTCGAAAGCTACCGACGCCGTGCCGCCTATGCCGCCGCGACATCGCTCAGCGACATCGAAGATGACCGCGACAAACAACAGCCCGAAAAGGAGACCGCCACAGCGAAGGACAACTCGCGGCCAGCGACATTGAGCAGCGACATCGAAACTTGATCTGACGGCCGCAAACCGGCACCGTCAAAAAACGTCACCGTCATCCACCTGCGATGTCGCTCAGCACTCAACTGCGATGTCGCGCCACA
>NZ_JAAGOV010000113.1:0-2773 GCF_010500785.1 Salipiger sp. PrR003 | reverse complement strand
CAGTAGTTGGGCACGCCGTAATAGTCGTGCGTGCGGGCCTCCCAGTCGCGGTCGCGGTGCCAGTCGTCGCCGCGCTCCGGTGCGCCCTCCAGCTGCTCGGACGTGATGTCGGTCACATAGCCGCCACGGCTGGTGTCGTAGCTCAGCTTGGCCCAAGGGATCGGGTGGTGGTCTTCCCCCATCCCCAGAAAGCCTCCGAAGCCCATCACCGCATAGGCCACCTTGCCGGTCGCCTTGTCGATGGTGAGGTGGTCGATCGTGCCGATGTGCTCGCCGGTGCGGGAATAGACCGCGGTGCCGTTGACCTTGTCGGACGAAATCATTGTCGAGCTCTCATGCATCGTGACATCTCCTCCTGATGTGACAGTAAAACGGGCAGGCAGGGGGCAATGTTCCGGCGCCCCCCGGGGCGGACGGCGGGAAAGAGCGCCTTTCCGCCGAGGCCGCGCGCCACGGCGGTGCGGTCAGGTCGTCAGGGCCGGAAGAAAGGCACGCCCGTCATCAGGCTGTTGACCTGCGAGACAAGGTAATCGGCCTCGGCGCTCTTCTTCAGGTAGTCCTGCCAGTCGGGATCCGCGGCCAGCGCCGCGCGCTTCTGCGCCCGGCCATCCACGTTCTCGTAGACCCAACTGTGCACGTAGCTGTTCACGTCGCCGCTTTCCGTGCGCATGTAGAGCGGCTGCCCCAGATGCCTGGACTGCACCGGCCAGCCGAACTCCTCGTAGAGCTTCAGATGTCTGGCGATGGTGCCGGGGCGGCAGCGGTAGATGCGATGGTCTTAGATCATGGGAGGGACGTCATTTCTGTTTCAGAGGGTGTGGCGCGCAACACACGCCACAGGTCACGGACCGAATAGGCCAGCATGACAGCCCCGGCGAGCGGGATCGCCGCGTAGAACAGCGCCGTGGGCAGGTTGAGGATTGGGGTGAGCGCACGCGACTGGAGCGCGAGATCGTATCTGTGGCGTGTCATTGCGACGAGGAAGGCCGCCTCGATCAGAACCACGAGAAGAGCCATTGGTCGCGCGGCGCGCGGCGGCAGCACCTCGGAGAGCCAGCCCACGCGGAAATGGTCCTGCTCCCGCCAGAGCGCGGCGGAGCCGATGAACACCATCCATGCGAAGAGCCCCTGCAATACCTCGTCGAATCAGGGCAGGCCCGCCAGCTCGAAACTGCGCGCGGTCACGTTGAGCAGGATGAGCGCGAAAAGCCCGACCACTCAAAGGATCGCCACGCCGCGCAGGAGCTGGCCGACACATCGATCGATCATGGTCATTCTCCCAGAACCAGAGTCGGGAACCACGTCGACAGAGCCGGGATGATGCAGACCGCAAGAAGCACGACGAAGATCCCGATGAGATAGGGTGTCAGGGCCTTGGACAGCCGGCCCACCGACAGGCCCGAGACCGAGGAGACGGCGAAGAGCACCATGCCCACCGGCGGTGTTAGGCTCCAGACCCATTGATTTTGGGCTTTCGGCGTGATTCAGGGACCGCAAGGAGACCTGATCGATGAGCAAGCTTTACTGGCTGACTGACGCCCAGATGGAGCGTCTGAAGCCATCTTTTCCGAAGAGCCATGGCAAGCCCCGCGTTGATGATCGTTGTGTTCTGAACGGTGCAATCTTCATCAATCGCAATAGGTTGCGGTGATGTGATGCGCCTGAGGAATATGGGCCAGCCAAGACCCTCTACAACCGTTGGAAGCGTCGGAGCGACAACGGAGTCTTTGCCCGGATCATGGTCGGCTTGGCCGAAGAGAGTACCGAGCATAAGACCATCATGATCGATGCGGCCTATCTCAAGGCGCATCGCACGGCATCGAGCTTGTACGTGAAAAAGGGGGGCGCGGACGCCAGATTGGGCGAACCAAAGGTGGCATGAACACCAAGTTGTACGCGGTTGCCGATGCCAAAGGACGGCCGACCGGGTTCTTCATGTCCGCAGGCCAGGTGATTACACCGGCCCTGCGGCTCTGCTGGGCAGCCTGCCGAAGGCGGGTTGGCTGCTGACAGATCGGGGGTATGATGCCGATTGGTTTAGAGAAGCTTTGAAAGACAAGGGAATAGAGGTCTGCATCCCGGGCCGAAAGTCCCGCAAGAGGGCCGTCAAATATGACAAGCGGCGGTACAAAAGGCGCAACCGCATCGAGATCATGTTCGGGCGCCTCAAGGACTGGCGGGGCGTCGCCACGCGATACGCCCGGTGCCCGGAAACGTTCTTCTCCGCGATCATGCTCGCCGCAACCGTATTGTTCTGGCTTTGAGAGAGAGCGAGTCTGGAACTTAGCGGCTCGCGGCCTCTCGTCTGCGAGCCGGATCAGATCGTCCGCCCGCGGCAGAATGGCTTGTTCGTGGTTACTTTGCCCCAGGAATGTGCGTCAGCGCGGATCGCGGTCGCGGCAAATACCGGCAAACATGCGGCGCTCGACCTGGGCTAGGGGGCGTCGCGCAGGTGAAGATCGATCTCTGGCTACCGTTCTTGCCAGGCGCTGAGGTTCGACAACTCAACCTATCACTGCAAATCTCGCTGCACCGGGCCCCCGGGTCATGCCGCCGGATTACTTCCTCATAAAGCTCCACTGAAGCTGGCCTCCCAGCCAAGCGCTTGGGGGTCGGTGTCGACGTCAAAGATGTGGACCTTCATGCCGCGGGCGAGGGCGGCCGAGGCGAGGATGCGGGTCAGCGTCGTCTTCCCACTGCCGCCTTTCATCATCATGGTCGAGATGGTCTTCAAGCCCGGTCCTCCAAGTCCTGCGGTCCACATATCCGGGAC
>NZ_JAAGOV010000112.1:0-3379 GCF_010500785.1 Salipiger sp. PrR003 | reverse complement strand
CATTCCCAAATGCACAGGGTGGCGATCAGTCCCACACCCCAGCCACACGCGCCATTGCCGCGCGAGCGGCTTCGTCCTCGGGCCGGTCGCGACAGGCGCGCCCATGCTGCAACTGCGAACTCGCCCAAGATCGACGCGGTCAATTTGGGCTCGCTACCGTCCTTCGCCGCGATCAGTACGAACGGCCGGTTCGGAAAACCTCGCCGTTCGCCCTACCGAAGCTGGACTCACCGAGTGCGGACGTTCCTGCCGTTCCGCGGCCAACCGATGCAACTGCAGCATAACAATGGAGGCGCTCGCAGCTGCAGCAAGCGGGGTTCTGCGCCGCTGCGCAGATCACGGAAGCGGTCGTTGAAGGCTGCGTCAAACCAGGGAATCTAAACCCACCTTTCGCTGCGCATTGCACGAAAGACTGTTTCAGTTGGGCATGCTATACGAATTGCAGGCAAACGCTGGCATTGATGTCAGTCCCTGTCGTCGCTGCCGTGAACTGGTAATTGAATCCGATGCTTGGCCCCTTGTCTCACTGCGCCGTCTTGCTCCCGCCCTGTCTTGTGGGCGTGGAGGCGGTGTCTCTTGCCTCGGCACGTACCTTTCCGCGCCATTCCCACGATCAGTTCGGCCTCGGCGTGGTGCGCGCTGGCGGGCACGCGTCGTGGTCCGGATGCGGGCCGGTGGAGGCTGGCCCAGGCGATCTGATCGCCGTCACCCCGGATGAGATGCACGATGGAGCGCCGACAGGCGCCGCCCGCGCCTGGGAGATGGTCTACATCGATCCCGGCACGGTAGCCTCGCTGGCAGGGGAAGAGGCCGCACGCCGCGAAATCGGATTCGGTGCTTCTCAAGACGCGGGCCTCGCATTGCGCATGGATGCCGCGCTGCGGGCGCTGGCGGCCGGAGAGGCGCGTGAGGCCGAGGAGGAGCTTACCGAACTGCTGTCGAGCGTCCTTACACCTACCACCGCACGTGAACTGACCGCCCGGCACAGCGGGTCGTCCCTCGCCACCCGGCGTGTGAAGGAGCGCATCGCCGACCAGCCCGATGAGCCGCCCTCGCTCGACGAGGTAGCGAGGCTGATGGGGATGGGCCGGACGGGGGCGTTGCGGCGGTTCCGGCGCGAAACGGGCGCCACGCCCCATGCCTATGCGATGCAACTGCGTCTACGGCTGGCACGTCAGGCCCTCGCTGCGGGGGAGAGTGCGGCGGAGGTCGCGGCGGCCTTCGGCTTCGCGGACCAGGCGCATCTGACCCGCGCCTTCGCGCGCCAGTTCGGCCTGCCGCCGGGCCGCTGGCGGTCAGGTTTGATCGGCAGACAGGCCAAGATCGTTCAAGACGGAGGTCCTTCTGCTGATCCATGACCAGCTGATGACAATCTTCGCTTACCACACGCACATTGCTCACGGATATCCAACCCTCATGACCGCGCTCGCGGTGATCGAAAACCTGCCGGAAACGCTGGAGCTCCAGGCCGCTGTCGTCGGACTGGAAGATCAGGCACGCCTCCTACTCGATGGCCGCACCGAAGCCGAACTGCCCGCGATCCGGGCGTGGAGGACGGCGTTCTCGATGATGGGATTGAAGCCCACGCAGTATCGCTGCGCCGCCGAGGCCCTGCTGCGACGTTTCCGCAAGGACGGTACCCTGCCGCGCGCCGCCCCGCTTGTAGATCTCTGCAATGCCGTCTCCGCCGCTCATGCTGTGCCGGTGGCGGCCTTCGACCTCGACCGGATCGCGGGCGATCTCACGGTGGGGCCCGCCACTGGCGCCGAAACCTACCTGACCTTCGGCGGACAGACCGAACATCCGGCCCCGGGCGAGATCGTCTTCGCCGACGCCGCCGGCACGGCCCATGCGCGCCGCTGGACCTATCGGCAGAGCGCGGCCTCGGCCGTCTCGCCCACCACAGGGCGCGCCCTGATCGTCATCGAGGCGCTGCACGAGGCGGCCGAGACCGACGTGACCGCCGTGCGAGACGCGCTTGGCGAGATCGTCCGGGACCACGGAGCATCGGTTCGCACGGGTCTGTTGCGAAGTGGCGCAGGGAATTTCGATACGGGGGCCGCAGCATGACGTGGTCCTTCCTTGCCACCGCATTGATCGTCGTGCTGATGCCCGGTACCGGTGTCGTCTACACCCTAGCCGTCTCTCTCGGTCAGGGTTTACGCGCGGGGCTCGTGGCCGCGGCGGGCTGCACGCTCGGGATCCTGCCTCATATGGCTGCCTCGATCCTGGGCTTTGCCGCGCTGCTCCACGCGAGCGCCGTTGCGTTTCAGGTCCTAAAGCTTGCCGGGGTGGCCTTCCTCCTCTGGATGGCATGGCAGGTCTGGCGGGGGACTGGCGCTCTTTCGGTAGAACGGCAAGCAACCCACCGGCGTATGTCGCGCCTGCTCCGTGACGGCGTGGCGCTGAACCTGCTGAATCCGAAGCTGTCTGTCTTCTTCCTTGCGTTCCTGCCCCAGTTCGTGCCCGCCGACGCGCCAGATGCGGCGTGGCGGATGACCGGGCTGGCGCTTGTCTTCATGGTTTTGACCTTCGCGGCCTTCGCCCTTTATGCTGTCTTCGCTGCCACCCTGCGCGACCGTGTGCTGTCGCGACCCGGCGCGATGGCCTGGCTGCGCGGAGGCTTTGCCGTTTCATTCGCCGCGCTTGGGCTGCGGCTCGCCTCAATAGAGTGGTGAAATGTCCCGTTCCCCCACATCCTGCGAGACCATGGCTCAGCTGCGCATGGAAATAGACGCGCTCGATGACGCGCTCATCGAAATGCTTGTTCGGCGGACCGGCTATGTCGACCGCGCCGTCACACTGAAGCGCCGTGAGGGATTGCCACCTCGGACAACCGGACGCGTCGCAGAGGTGATCGCCCATGTCCGCGAGCGCGCCGAGGCGCAGGGGCTGGATACCGATCTGGCCGAAACGCTCTGGACGGCACTGATCGACTGGGGCATCGCCCGCGAGGCGCACTCAATGGGCGTGAAGGAGGACGCCATTCCGCCCCGGACATGAGGGTGTCCTTCTCGGACCGGACTGCGCATCTATTGCTTCAGCTGAATTTTCGCCGGGCTGGATTCAAGCGGCACAGGTCAATGGGTTTGCGGCTCCTGCTGTGCCCCGTCTAACCACGGCAGACCGCGTCGGCGGGCGAATCCAAGATCATGCGGAACGTCATGCTACAAATGGCTTCGATCCGCCAAAGCTGCTATTCATCTTCTGCGCAGCATCCAAACTATGGGCTCGAAGCGGACTCCGTCCGCGCAGCGAGGCGAACACCTGGCGAGCCGCGGCGGCCGTCGCTGCCGGCCCATGGACGAAGCCGCTCGCGCGGCAATGGCGCGTGTGGCTGGGGTGTGGGACTGATCGCCACCCTGTGCATTTGGGAATG
>NZ_JAAGOV010000111.1:0-3575 GCF_010500785.1 Salipiger sp. PrR003 | reverse complement strand
GGGCACATTCTAAACTGGGTTGCGACAAATCCCCTATCTTGCTGGAAAGCAAGGAGAACGGACAATGGCGCACAAAGAGCTGGACCTGCGTGAGCGGCGCAGGATCGAAGACCTGCTGAACGCAAAGCTGCCGGTCAGCAGGATTGCCGCAGAGATCGGTCGGCATCGTTCGACCGTCTACCGCGAGATCAAGCGCAATGCCTTCGCGGCGCGCACGGAAGAGGTCGCCTACCTCGATGGCTACTACGGCATGGTCGCGCAGCGCAAAGCCTTCGACCGCCGGGCCCGGAGGCGCAAGCTGACCCGGCTTGTGGATTTGCGCGAAGCCGTTATCGACCGTCTCAAGGCTGGCTGGTCGCCTGAGCAGATCGCCGGCCGGATGCGCCTCGATGGTCTGCCCGTGACCGTCAGCCACGAGACCATCTACGCCCATGTCTATGGCCCCGAGGGCCGTGCCGAAGAGTTGGCCCGACACCTGCCCAGCCGGCGCAAGAAACGCAGGCCCCGGTATGCGCGGCGGTCCCGCAACCAGGTCTTCCCGCCCGAACGCTCGATCCATCAGCGACCAGAGTACGTCAAGACACGGGAAACATTCGGAGAATGGGAAGGCGATCTGATGATCTTCGAGCGCGCGCAAGGCTCGATGAACGTCGCAACGCTGGTCGAGAGAAAGACCCGCTTCGCGGTCCTGTTCCGCAACAACGATCGCAGCTCCACGCACTTCATGAACAGCTTGATGAACGTGATGACGCCGCTGCCCCAGCCGGCACGCAAGTCGATCACCTTCGACCGTGGGTTCGAGTTTCGCGACTGGCGAAAGCTTGAGGCCGGCATCGGGACAACCGCCTGGTTCTGCGACCCGCAGGCACCCTGGCAGAAAGGCTCGGTGGAAAACCTGAACGGACGGGCCCGCCGCGTCCTGCCCCGCGATACGCCTCTCGCATCCCTTTCGGGACCCCAGATGAAGGAGATCAGCGAGAGGCTGAATGCGACACCGCGAAAGTGCCTCGGATGGCGCACGCCAACGGAAGCCTTCAGAGAGGAAATGGTGAAACTGAGATAGCGGAACCTGTCGCAACCACCCTTGAGCTCACACGGGTGGATTCACAAACGAAGTGCAAATTCTGTATCAAAACAGAAGTTTGCATGGAGGATGTGGAATGGGTCGTTGTTACCTTCAGCTGAGTTTCGAGGAGCGGATCAAGATTGCCAAGTGGCGCGAGGCCAAAATGTCGATCCCCGAGATCGCGGATCGCCTGAGCCGCGCCCCCTCGACCATCTACCGCGATCTGAAGCGCAATCACTTCGATGGCGGCGACCTGCCCGAGCTCGCGGGATACTACGCGCTGAATGCCCAGACCATGAGCGAGAAGCGCCGCGCCCTTCACCGCAAGATGATTCAGCACCCGCAGCTCAAAGCTGCCGCCCCGCATGGTCTCAAGGCTGGCTGGTCGCCGGAGCAGATCGCCGGCCGGATGCGTCTCGAGCAGCATGGGGTCCGTGTGAGCCACGAGACGATCTATCGCTACGCCTACTCGAAGGACGGTCGCGCCGAGCAGTTCTACCGGCACCTTCCCGAGCATCGCAGACGCCGCAGACCTCGTGGATACCGCCGGTACCAGCGCAGCCACATCTCGGACGCGCAAAGCCTTTCAAACAGGCCGGATTGCGTCGCCGAGCGCGTTGAGTTTGGGCACTGATGGTGTGGATACCTCACCCCGCAACGGCATCGCGATGTGCCAAGATGGTGATGTTGAAAAGCACCAGCATGGAGGAGGTATCCGTGGAAGAGGTTACAGTCATCGGCATCGACTTGGCAAAGTCGGTTTTTCAACTCCACGGCGCGGATGCGTCAGGACGGCCCGTGTTCCGCAAGAAGCTCTCGCGGGCGCAGCTCACCCGGTTCATGGCCGAGCACCCGCCCTGCCTCGTCGCCATGGAGGCTTGCGCTTCGTCGCACTATTGGGGGCGGGAGTTCGTGAAACTCGGCCATGAGGTGCGGCTAATTCCGCCGATCTACGTGAAGCCCTTCGTGAAGCGGCAGAAAAACGATGCTAATGACGCCGAGGCCATCGCGGAGGCCGTGGTGCGTCCGACCATGCGGTTCGTGCCCGTGAAATCAGAAGAGCAGCAGGCCAGATCCATGGTCTTCAAGACACGCGATCTCCTTGTTCGACAACGCAACGCGCTCATCAACGCGCTGCGCGGGCACCTCATGGAATATGGCATCATCGCACCTCCCGGACGGACATTTGTCAGGAAACTCGAGGCGCAGGTCGATGCGCCAGAGAGCATGCTCCCATCCGGCGTCACCGAGCTTTGTCGCCTGCACCTCGAGCAGATTGGCAGTCTCGACGTCATGATCATGAAAATAGAAAAGCGCCTCAAAGAAGAAGCCAAGAGCGATCCAGAGACGATCCGCCTGCAGACCGCCCCGGGTGTCGGCCCCGTCAGCGCCATGGCAATTCAAGCCTTCGCCCCGCCGATGGAAGGGTTCCGGAGGGGGCGTGATTTTGCGGCCTGGCTGGGTCTCGTCCCCGTTCAAAAATCGACAGGTGGCCGGCAAATTCTGGGGCGCACCTCCAAAATGGGGCAACGGGACATTCGCAGACTGTTGATCATCGGCGCCATGACGCGGGTCAGATGGGCGGTCAAGAACGGCCCTCCCAAAGGGTCCTGGTTGGAGCAGATGCTGGCGCGCAAGCCCCGGATGCTGGTCGCCATCGCCCTGGCAAACAAAACCGCCCGCGCGATCTGGGCGATGATGACGAAACAAGAGGACTATCGAGACCCCGCCCTTGCCGCGTGACACGGTGAGGGTTGGCAGGTGTGAGACGGACATTGAACAGTAAGGACAAACGATCGACCAGATCGAGGTTGGGGAAACCAGGCACTCCCAGAGAGCTTGCAACTCGGGCGCATTGATATGGACCCAACCTTCGCATCGCCATACCGGCCCGCGGCATTGTCAAAGCCGCACATCGAGGCCTGACACATGACCGTACCCGATCACATGTTCGACCCGTTCAAGAAAGGCTTGCACCGACCGAGGTATCCACACATGGGAGTGCGACTTGGTGATGTTCCGCAAGGAGCACGGCAAGATCACCGTGACCTCCCTGGTGGAGCGTGTCAGCCGCTACACCGTCGTGCTGCGCAACGAGGACCGACGATCGAAGCCGATCATGGAATCCCTCATCCAGGGGCTCTCGGCCCTGCCCGCCGACGCACGCCAATCCATCACCTTCGACCGCGGAACCGAGTTCTCGGCATGGCGGCGGCTCAAGGATGGGATCGGCGCGGACAGCTGGTTCTGCGACCCGCAGGCGCCTTGGCAGAAAGGCACAGTCGAGAACACCAACAACCGTCTGCGCAAGTTCCTGCCCCGCTCGACCGAACCGACGGCGCTGACAAATCGATATTTGAGGTCGATTTGCCAGCGCCTCAACGCGACGCCCCGTAAATGCCTGGGCTACCGAACGCCTGCCGAGGTCTTCGAGGCTAAGCTCGTGGATATCCGGAACAGACTGACATAGAATAGGAAATCAGGCTTTGCGCTTCGGCGTGAGTTCACA
>NZ_JAAGOV010000110.1:0-3813 GCF_010500785.1 Salipiger sp. PrR003 | reverse complement strand
TCACCTGCGCCTGCACGATCTCGCCGGTGATGGTGAAGATGCTGTATTTCGGATGTTTCTCCGGCCGGTCGATGCGCACGAGCCAGCCCCCGGCGGCGTAGCGGTAGAAGTCTTCCGCCGGGTCGACGCTCGGGTCCATGTTGCGGACCGAGAAGCCGAGCTGATCGGCGCCGACTGTCCCTGTGTCTTGCGCGGCGGATGACGTGGCGGTTGCCGAGAACAACCCCACTGCCACGGTACAGGCCAAGGGAAACATGGGGCGCACAATCATCAATAGGGCTCCGGTCATGAAAGCGAGATCGGTGTTGAAAAGGCTCTTCACCAACACGTTACCGGCATTGGCATTTCCAGGCCACCGTTTTGCGTGCGCTGGCGCGAGGCGTGCCAGATCAGGGCCGGGACCCGCCTCGAGAACTCCTCTATCGACATCAGAGGCAATCTGGGTTCTTCCCGGCTTTTGCTTCAGACTCCAGCTGCGCCAAGCATGAGTTTCCGAAGTCTTCGCTGCCGTGCCGCGTAAATTTCCACCGCCTCACAGCAATCGTTCCGCTGCGAACGCGCGCCGCGAGAAACTGGCACTTCCGCTTCGGGCTCGAAAGGGCCGATCGCTGCGTTCAGCCTGAACGGCAGCTTCCGAAAAATAAGCCCAGCGGTGCGACGTCGGCTTCCTGCGCGTAGCTGACCTCGCGGGCTCGATGGACTCGGGTCGCATGGCCGCTTGCAGCCTATTCCGTTCTCTAGTGGGGCAAGGTCTGGGTGCTCGGTCCTGAGCGGTTGGTGCCTTTCGGGTGCCCTCGTTCTCGGCGTGCTCATGCTTGGCACTTTATGGGGTAAGCCGGG
Organism: Salipiger sp. PrR003; assembly: GCF_010500785.1. Classification (NCBI taxonomy): domain Bacteria; kingdom Pseudomonadati; phylum Pseudomonadota; class Alphaproteobacteria; order Rhodobacterales; family Roseobacteraceae; genus Salipiger; species Salipiger sp. PrR003. Next base: position 2,973 of record NZ_JAAGOV010000110.1, on the reverse strand, counting down.
GCCGAGAGTGGCGAGGTTGAAACCGCAGTCAGCCGGGGTCGGCCGCGTGCCACAGACTCGGCGCCATCATCTGCTCCCTCCCTCGGGCGATGCTCCGCGCTCGGGAACTCGGGGCGGTCTCCTTTCTCGTCGACCGGGTTAAGGAGCGCCGGCCAGTCTCTGGCCGGGTGGAAATCGGTGTCGCTCTTGAGCATTGCGTGCATGATGACTGCCAATCGACGCGCCAGGGCGATCCGGGCTTTGCGCATGTTCGATTTGCGCGCGATCGCCAGCCCCCATTCCTTCGGCTTCAGCGTTCCCTTGTCGCGGGTCAGCATTACGTTCGCCGCCTCGTAGAGCGCCGGTCCCCGGTCTTCGATATGTGCCCGGTGTCGTCGACTTCACCGGATTGATATCGGCGCGGGACAAGGCCGCGATACGCACCGAGGTCACGGGATCGTCGGAACCGTCCTGGATCGTCAACGGCGGCGGTGAAGGCCAGCGCGGTGAGCGGCCTCACTCCGGGAACGGCCATGAGCCGTCGGCAGGCTTTCGATTGGCGCATGAGATGCTTGATGTCGGTGTCGAGGGCGGCGATTGCCGAGAGCAGACGATTGCGAAGCAATCTGCCGAGAGGGACAAGTCAGCGCGTAGGGATGGGACATTCGAGCGCGCCGACTTCAACTATGATACCGAGAGGGATGTCTACACCTGCCCGGGCGGCAAGGAGTTGAAGCAAAGCCGCCGGACCTTCACGAAACCCCGGGAGAAAAAACCCGATGAAGATGGCATGCTTCGCGACCGGGCCGGCAAGGCCGATTGCGATGCTTGCAACCTGAAGGCGCGCTGCTGTCCCAAGGCGCCGTGTCGAAAGGTAACGCGATCAATCTTCGAGCCCTCCCGGGATCGGGCGCGTGCGATCGCCCAGACGACCGACTACGCGATCTCTTGCAAGCTCCGGAAGAAGGTGGAGATGCTCTTCGCGCATTTGAAGCGCATCTTGGGCCTCAACCGTCTCCGATTGCGAGGCCCGAGCGGCGCACGAGACGAATTCCACCTCGCAGCCACCGCTCAGAACCTCCGGCAGCTCGCAAAGCTCGTTCCGATGCCACCGGTCGCCTTTTGAGAAAGGATATGCTCAGGCGCCGCAAATTCTGGGCGAGGGTCAACGCGATCCCCGAGCCGAGGTTTTCAACGGAATAAGCCCGAACCAGCCATTCGCCTTGAGGTGCCCCGCACGGTGTAGTGGACCTTCGGCCCGAGAGCCTGGAGCGATCGAGGAGCGGACACAGAGTCTGTTGCGCTCAAAGTCGGCGTTCTTTCGCGACTATTGATCGAATCGGATTCTTTGCACTACATACAACATTGAGAAAGGCGATGGCGTCGCCACCGACGATCCGATGTCGGAACTCTAAATCAAGCCATCCTGAACGCCGGGATCTTGCTTCGCCGTATTGCGGTGAGGGAGGTGACCTGAGCGATAAGGCGCACTCCCCATGCGGTCAATCGGCCCTAACAGGAGTGAACCGATGGACGGAACTTCCAACACGACCGGACTTGCGCGCCCCGATTTCTACCGTTTCCACCAGGGCGAAAAGGTGCTGTCCTTCTCAGATACAGAGTACGAGGCGCGGCTGGCTGGGCTTCGCGCCACTATGGCGGACCAAGGCATCGGTGCCGTTGTGCTGACCTCGATGCACAACGTGGCATACTATTCCGGCTTTCTCTATTGCGCGTTTGGGCGTCCCTACGCGCAGGTCGTCACCGCTACAGAGACCGTCACCGTCAGTGCAGGGATAGATGCGGCGCAGCCTTGGCGGCGGTGTTATGGCGACAACATCACCTATACGGATTGGCAGCGGAACAATTATTGGCGAGCCATCCTGTCCGTGACTGGGCCAGGTAGGGTCGTAGGGTATGAGGGGGACCACATTTCCATCGCGCAGAAAGCGCTTCTGGATGTCTTCCTTGCTCCGTCGAGCACGGTCGACATCGCACCTGTGACAATGACGCAGCGGTTCCATAAATCGCCTGCAGAGCTGGAGCTGATCCGCGCGGGTGCAGCGGTCGCCGACGTGGGCGGTTACGCGATCCGCGATGCGATCAAGGCAGGCGTGCGAGAGATAGACGTTGCGATGGCCGGTCGAGATGCCATGGAGCTGGAGATCGCCCGTCGCTTCCCGGATGCCGAGTACCGGGACACTTGGGTATGGTTCCAGTCCGGGATCAACACCGATGGCGCACACAATCCGGTCACTTCTCGGCACTTGCAGAGCGGTGACATTCTCAGCCTCAACACCTTCCCGATGATCTCGGGATATTACACAGCGCTGGAGCGCACGCTCTTTGTCGAAACAGTCGACGAGGCCAGCCTGAATGTTTGGGAGGCGAACGTTGCAGCTCATCAATACGGCATGAGCCTCTTGAAGCCTGGCGTCTCTTGTGCCGAAGTTACTCATGCGATCAATGACTTCTTTGCAGAGCGTGACCTATTGAAATACCGGACCTTCGGTTACGGTCATTCCTTCGGAATACTAAGCCACTACTACGGTCGCGAGGCGGGACTTGAATTGCGGGAGGATATCGACACGGTACTCGCGCCTGGCATGGTGATCTCAATGGAACCGATGCTGACCATCCCGGAAGGGCAATCAGGCGCCGGGGGGTATCGGGAACATGATATCCTGATCATTACCGAAGACGGCAATGAGAACATCACCGGCTTTCCTTTTGGCCCTGAGCACAACGTGGTCGCCTGATCGCAGAACTTGGTTTGGTCGGCACAACAGGTTGGCCAAACCTGAAGCGGCCATTCGAACGCCTTGCGACATCTGTGAGTCTGGGCTCGAGGGGGCCGGTCGGCACGCTCCGCGAAGACGGCAGCTTCCGGGGCCTGAGCAAAGCTGAGCCAAGTCCGCTTCGTCGGAGGTTTTTCGATGTGGGCCGCGGGGTGATGGCGGTATTCTGCGCGATGGCGGCCCACGTTGGAAAACC